>NVSS01000029.1 GCA_002732805.1 Coxiella sp. (in: g-proteobacteria) | reverse complement strand
AATTCAGCGGGTGCACAAGCGGGTCTCGCAAAATTCCTGCCCTTAAGTTTCCTCGCAATGATCATTGTTGTCATTATTCTCTTTAATGCACTACGCCAACCCGTGATTATTTGGCTGTCTGTTCCGCTGTCTATTATTGGTGTGACGTTTGGTTTGTTAGTGACAGACAGCCCGTTTGATTTCATGGCATTACTCGGATTTTTAAGCTTAACGGGGATGATGATCAAGAATGCGATTGTGCTTATTGATCAAATTGATATTGAAATAGCCGAGGGTAAAGAACAGTTTAAGGCCATTATTGATTCGTGTATGAGCCGTGTACGTCCTGTATCGCTGGCGGCCATTACGACGATACTGGGCATGACGCCGCTATTATTCGATGCATTCTTTAAAAATATGTCGGTCACTATTATGTTTGGACTGGCATTTGCCACGGTACTAACACTCATCGTGGTGCCCGTGCTGTATTCTATTTTCTTCCGAATCCATAAACCAAGGCCAGACAGTTATGTACAAACACAGGTATGAGAATGTAAGTCTTATCATCTTATTTATTTCATTGCTGTCGATTTTACTTATTTATCCCTTCTTTAAAGCGACAGAAGGCACGCAGGTCTTATTGAAATTTATGATTAGTTTTGTTTTGGTGGCGGCTGTTGCAGCGACAACGCATAAGGTCTCGTGCTTGATTATTGCTGGCGTGCTGGGTGCGGGTGCATTGCTCTCTAATTGGGGATCCTTAATTGATGGTGAGTATGTATGGATAACCGTTAATTTAGTATTTAATATTGTATTCATTGGTTATGTGGTGTGGGTACATTTAGTGAAAATCATGACAACACGTATTGTCACCAAAAATTTATTGTTTGGTGCCATTTGTGTGTATATGCTCATCGGATTAATGATGGCGTTTGTGTATATGCTTATCGCTTATTATGTGCCACATTCGTTTGATATTGCAACGTCGCAAATCTTAAAAAGCAATGCATTGCTGACCTATCATTTTTTCCAGTACACCTACTTTAGTTTTGTCACACTGACAACATTGGGCTATGGTGATATACATCCAGTCTCTCAGCCCGCCGAGGCAATGGCTTATATGGAAGCCATTATGGGCCAGTTTTATCTGACGGTCCTGGTGGCGCGCTTAATTGGGCTGCATGTCTCTAATAGAAATAAGGTGTAGATTAACCTTATTTATTAAGCTCGTTTCGTCGTCTGTAGGTTTAAGTGGTTCTGTTAAAACCCAGCCACTGACCACAATATGATGTATGAGGCATCCGTTGTTAACCACAACATAATGTGCTTTTTTTGAGAAATGTACTGAGTTTTGAGGAAACCGCAATTTGCTGATTCAGCCGTCAATTGCTTGTTTAATTTTCAAAATTAACCGACACCGCTTTTCAATAAAAGTTGCATCTAATTTGAGCAAATGATAGCCTGGTACTTATGACGATGCACTAAAAAGATGCACCAAATAATGGATCGGCTAAAGTTTAAGCTTGCTATTGATAAGACCTTTATTGAGAAGGTCAATCGCGGGTTTGACTTTTTGGGGTATCGTTTTTCGCACCTTGGTATTATAGGCTTGGCGCAAAAGACGGTATCAAACTTTAAAGAATGATTGAGCAGACTTTATGAGTCAGGTGCGTCTAGCCAGCGTATTGCACAATATGTTCGGAATTAGATGCGATGGTGTATGGCCGGGCTGTAGCCTAGCTGGCAGTTATCGTGACCCAAACATAAGGAACACCGGGATGAAACCTCGAATATTCGCAGTACTACTACTACTAGTATTTCAAGCCCCCTACGGAGTATCTTTAGCCGCGGACCCAGTCTCCTGCAGTAAACAGGTGTCAGATTGCAACAGTCAACTTTACGCTGCTATGACACACTGCCGCACGGCACTACCCCCCCTTACGCTAAAAAAGACAAACCTCCTCAAATGCGATCAAAAAGCACGCTCAGCCAATGACAACTGTTACAATAACCTCGACTGCATCCGGTCCGAGTCCCAGTTCCCGTAGCACGGCCACGGAGCAGCCACCGCTCGACCTGCTGTGACGCACTTGGGTGTGGCTGGCTTGTTATCGTGACTCAAACATAAGGATACATGTATGATTAAACTCACGTGCACCATCATCACATCACGGCTTCAGCGACCTTGACCTCACAGCACCCTGAGGGGGGTTATCAAAACTGAGCCACATAAGCATATAGCGGCTCTATTTTAAGTGTTTTCACACTTCCATACCAGCCATTGTTTCAAACTCCTAAAATTTGGGCGAAAAGAATCGGCCTCATTGCGACTGTGTTTTATTATTCATCCAGAAAATTTTTTATATCTCTTCAAAGACCGTGCAAAAGATCATAGCGCACCAAGAATCCTGACAACCTGTCATCGGCCGATAACGTGACTTAATAGGACGCGCATTAAAATCAATTATTAAAATAGCGCCAGCACAACATAAAATAGAGGTTCGTCAAATTAACTATTTGAATAATATTATCGAGCAAGATCATCGATTTATTAAACGTATTACAAAGCCGATGATGGGGTTTAAAGAGTTTCATTCAGCACTGATGGGAATCGAGCTGCATCATATGCTTCATGAAAACCAACACTGCGATGCGGCCAATATGCCTGTATTCGAGAAGTTTTATGCATTGGCGGGGTAGTGGCGCCTAGAAAAAATTCGTTTAGTGAAAAAATAAAAATTGCGATAAAACCAAGAATGATGTCACCCTTGAAATGGTTCCATTTAAACGGTGCTTCTTCATTTTTGAATTTCGTTACTGACATGTTAGAATGCGCTCTGTGGAATTTATTCTGAAATCATGGCATACGGCTGATTTCTGCAACAGTGCCATACGGGTCCCCTGCGGGCTTGCAACTTATTGATTAATAGAATACTCTAAGCTTATGCGCCAACGCTACCAAAAAGGCTGCCAAATATGAGAAACATTTTTAAAGGGATTGTAGTTTTTTCCTTATTGTTAAGTGTCACTATCACATATGCTTCAAGTTCATTTTCTTATCCAAAAACTCTTTTTGATTACATTAAAAAATCTGCTTGGCGGCCTAATGAGGCCGTAACGGTAATTGCCTCTATATTAAATGGAAAACCTTTAGCTAGCGTGGTTTCCGCAAATTATAAGTCTGGTCAGATCGAATTTGTTACCGCGTCCTCAAGTGGATTAGCACAATCTTTAGTGTATTCCAATAATATTACCCTTACCTTCATAAGCATCAATCAAAATAAACAGAACGCTTTTATTGGCACTAGCTTATCCATTACAGGGCATGCAATAAAATTGAATAAACCATCTATGACATCATCAGAAAGGCCAGTGCGCTACCTGGTAAAACCAGAAAAAATATCCATTGTGACTGCCATGCGTGATGGTGTTATCAAGATAATTAATTTTCACCTCAATAAAAACAATCATTGGAAACGACATCAGCGTTTTCTAACACACCCTTTGTGGAACAAAACTAGAGAAAATGCCCAATCTATGGAGAATAAACATGAGTAAACAACCGCCGTTTGTTGTAGGTATTAGTGGTGCATCCGGAATTCAATATGGGATTTGTCTATTGAAAGTGTTGCGTGATCAAGGTATTCCAACACATTTAATTGTTTCATCTGCAGCGCAGATGGTGTGTAACTGCGAAACTGAATTATCGCTTCAGCATTTAAAATCATTATGCGATGTGTATTATAATCCTAAAGACTTTTTAGCGCCTATAGCAAGCGGAGGCATGAAAACGGCCGGCATGATTATTGCACCGTGCTCAACTAAATCACTTAGTGAGATTGCACATTGTAACCCCAATAATTTACTGACTCGTGCAGCAGAAGTCACCTTAAAGGAACGAAGACGGTTGGTATTATTATTAAGGGAAACCCCGCTTACCTTATCTCATATTGATAATATGAGAAAAGTCACTGAAATGGGCGGCATTATTTACCCGCCCGTCCCCGCTTTTTATAGCCAGCCAAGTTCATTATTTGAAATGGTTCAACATACTATTTATAGAGCGTTAGCGCTTTTCGATATTGACATACCGGAAACAAAAATCTGGCAAGGTACAAAACAGAAATCACATGATTCAGCATTATGTGAGATGGCCTAAGCTCAATAGGGGTCTCATTACAGAAACGTCCTAAATCCGGCTTGGTTCATTTCCGCCTAGGGAACGTTCATTTAATGCAAAAATAAAAATTGCGACACAAACGGAAAGCGCCTATACTCAGCTCATTCTTAACTTCGGACAATATGCCTTGAATCAACCTAAATTCTCCACTTTAGACCTTAACTCTGATCTAATGCAGAGCTTATCGCTACTTGCCTATGAAAGCATGACTCCTATTCAAGCACTTAGCTTGCCGCATATAATGAATGGCAAAGATGTCGTTGCCCAAGCGAAAACGGGATCCGGAAAAACAGCGGCATTTGGAATTGGCATCTTATCAAAGCTAGATCTGAAAGCGCGTCATGTACAGGCGCTGGTGCTATGCCCAACCCGAGAATTGGCCGATCAAGTGACCAAAGAAATTCGCAAGTTGGCACAAATGACCCCTAATATCAGAGTGCTTACTTTATGTGGAGGCATCCCATTTAGTGCTCAGGCGGCCTCTCTAGAACGAAACGTTCATATTGTTGTTGGGACCCCAGGCCGCATCGAAGAGCATTTGCAAGAGGAAACACTGACACTAAACCAGCTGGGTATTCTCGTGCTCGATGAAGCGGATCGAATGCTTGATATGGGATTCCAGCCATCGCTCGATGCCATTACAGCAAAGATACAAAAGAAACGTCAAACACTATTATTTAGTGCAACTTATCCTGAAAAAATTGAGCTCATTACTAAACGTGTTATGACGGATCCCATAAAAGTTGAAGCGGACACGACTCATAATGATGAGAGTATTCAGCAACATTTTTACAAAATAAAAAATAATGATCAGCGTATGACGGCATTACGCTTATTACTGTTAGAGCAGCTCCCTGAGTCCACCTTAGTGTTTTGTAATACCAAACGAGAAACGGATTCTATAGCAGATCAGCTGATAAATTCTGGTTTTAGCGCGCTTGCATTGAACGGTGATCTTGAGCAAAAAGAACGGCGTGAAATACTGGTTCAATTTTCTAATAAAAGCATTTCCATATTGGTTGCTACCGATGTTGCTGCACGCGGTCTTGATATTAATAAAATAGACGCCATTGTAAATTTCAGTATTGCACGGAATCTTGAAGTACATGTACATCGAATTGGCCGCACGGGTCGAGCCGGAAGAACGGGCAAGGCATATTCTCTTTATACCGACGATGAACATTATCAAATTGAACTACTTGAAGAATATTTAGAACAATCTATTAAAACGGAACCGCTACCGCCACTGAGCCTATTAAAAAAATCAGCCTATCACTCATCGATGGCGACATTGAAAATCAATGGTGGGAAAAGTCAAAAAGTTCGTCCAGGTGATATTGTTGGCGCCTTAACAGGAGAACATGGTGTCAAGGGAACGGACATTGGAGATATTGATATTTTTGATCGCCGCGCCTATGTTGCTATTAACAAAAAAGTGATACATATTGCCCTCAAAAAGTTGAGTGATGGGAAGTTGAAAGGCCGTTCATTTCGAGTTTGCCGAGTTTAACAAGACATTCGGATCTGTAAAATCTCAGCCCAAATCGAGTGTTGTAATAGCCCTGTGTCGCTCATTGTTAAATGAGCCACGAAGCCAGGAGGGTGCAAGCAGGCAGGGCAGCTCTCTATTGTGATCCCGCCATATGACAGCTATATTTTAACGCAATGAATTAGATGATTAGTTTCTATAAAAAATAGTATTCTAATATGAATTTTTCCATTTTTGATACGTGTCATAGGCGCTTACCCATTCATGTCTTCGTGCAACGCCATTTCCATGGCAGCAATCTGAACAACAGCCCTCCTTGCGAGAGTACCCAGTTGCCATCGCAGCTAAGTTCAACGCAAGGTGGTGGTGCCTTGCCGTCGGCGCATAATACGAGGTGTTTCGCCATAGTGTCCGAAGAGATCTTAGTGTAGGGCAATACTGTCATGCCCGGTATATTTTTCGGCCAGGAGACCGAGGAGTTGCAGAAAACTAAGTACGGGTTGCCCGATATAGCCTTGCAGTATTTAGCCGCTAGCGCCTCAGGGGTTATTTTTGTTGCGCCCCAGGCCACCGGGATTATGTTGAGACAAACGATGAGTACATATAACGAGGGTGATAGGCGCATGGGTAACTCCGGTTTAAATTTAGCGGTCTGCAAAATTCGCGC
Source organism: Coxiella sp. (in: g-proteobacteria) (assembly GCA_002732805.1). Classification (GTDB taxonomy): domain Bacteria; phylum Pseudomonadota; class Gammaproteobacteria; order Coxiellales; family Coxiellaceae. Next base: position 17,335 of record NVSS01000029.1, on the reverse strand, counting down.
TTAGCTTGCGCAACACCGCTGCATACAATTCCCAACATCTTGGGCGATACACGGGCTAGTTTTGTCGTAAATTCCGCGGATTTGTTATTATTTTAACTCAAACACGACTGTTGAGGCAAGGATATGATCAGTTACAAGGCCTATACTTAAAAATTTTGCGAGATCATGCTGACTAGATACCACTGCGTAATGTAATAGAGACATACCATATTCTGTGTAATTAGAATCTAGGCCACCCTTTAATTGCTCTAATAGATCGTTGTAATAGCCATATGTCACTGAATCTATAGTATCCATTTTATGGCCGCCTTCATTGTTAGCTATCACAAAATTTAAGGTGTCGCCCAAACGCCTTGAGAATGAGCGTTAGCGTATCTAGCCTAGGGTTACCTTTGCCTGATAATAGATAGTAGAGGTGCTCTCTATTAAGGTGAGTTTCATTTGCAAGCCAACCAATGCCACCTTGCGCTTGCACAACATCTTTTAATGCTAGTAATAAAGATTTTTTATTTTGATCCTTTTGATAGTCCTCAAGTACCTCTTGTAAATGTGAACGTGCCGCTTTCTACCTTTTAGATGCTCATGGAGCCAAACTTCATAATCACCTGTCATAGCATTAACTTTTTTCATATCAATTTTACGCATTTTACGGGTGATTATAGTGATGTATGACGAAAATCATGCGCTGCGTTAAAATCCACTTCATTTGCGCTCAAAGCAGTGACCCACTAAATTTAAATGGAGGGTAGGGCGCTCAAATCGCGATTTTTGCACAAACTTGCATCTTATTTGCGCAGCTGATAGTCTGGTAGGTATGACGATGCAACACGGAAGTAATTTGATGACACGGCTCATCAGCAACGCTGTTCTGGATGAGGCCATGGCGCCTATATATAAGCGTCGCCAACACGATTCCCACAACAGTGATATTGGGTCCTTCCATTTAAACTGGACGCAGTATCGTAACGCCATTCGAGCGCAACTGCTTCAAGGGCGCTACCAAGGCTCACCCGTGCAATTATTTGATCTGCCAGATGCGGGCCGGCTGACGCGTTGGTGCTCTGCCGATGCCGTGGTACTCAAAGCCATTGCGCTTTGTTTGGGCCCACTATTAGATCACCACATAGTGCGGCGCTGTACCGATCTTAAAAGCCGGTGTACTTTAAAAGGCGCGTATCGCACATTGAAAGAAAATATAACGCACGTTCACGTGGATTTAACTTTTTGGGATAGTGTTTTTCCAACCAAGGCATTATTGGCTTGGCGCAAAAGACGCTATCAAACTTTAAAGAACGATTGAGCGCACTTTATGAGCGAGGTGCGCCTAACCAGCGTATCGCCAATATGTTCGAAATCGGCTACGTTGGTGTGTAGCAGGGTTGTCGTGAGCTTGCTCCGCCGCCGCGTGCCATTATACTTAGGAGCAACAGGATGAATACAAGCACAACTACCTTGTGCATATCGCACCGCGACACCCATCACCGTACACGCACAAACTCCCAACGAAGGGCGCAGGCGGCGCGACTACTCGCAACGTCATTGCTCCTTGCTCCATGTATACCGGCCACGGCCGTACCGGCCTTCAGGACCCCATACCATTGCTGCTTAAAGACCGCCGATGTGTCTCCAACACTATCCTGTGGGAAGCTGACCCCGCCCCATGGGCGGCCCGTGAACGGCGGGTCTAAAGTATGGGTGGTAACGAGCAAGGTCCTGTGGCCGCCCCTCTTTGTGCCACAGAGCTCGTGCGGGAGCATCACCCCGGTGTACTTACAGTCGGGGGTGAAACGTTGCGACACGGCCCCCGCATACTGCGCGGCGTACGTGGGCTGCATAATGAAAAAGTGGCGCACGTACAAGGTGCTTAATAAGTGGGGGAAGTGTACACCCAACTTATTTAATCAGCTCAAGGGTATGTAAGCAGGGGAAGTGACTTATTGTATCAATATTTAAACCGTGTGGATGTATGGCATGGTGACCATCGATTAATTGAACTCGGCATTCCTAAGGGTTGCCCACTTTTATTAAACTCAGGGATTTGTAAACATTGAGGAACGGCCAATCACGCGCGCTTATTTTAAAAACTGATCATGCGGTTCATTGAGTAATAAGGGGAAACAATCCAAAAGTACAAATATCTCGATTGAGCCGCACAACCCCAATTACGAAATATACCTTGTTGGGGTTCTAGGAATTCCCCCTCCAATCAAGAATAATTTTTCCTGCTTTACCGCTCAGCATTTCTTGAAATCCTTTTTCGAAGTCACGGTAAGGATATTCCCCGGTAATCACGGGTGTGATGTCTAAGCCACTTTGCAGCATGCTAATGCCTTTGTACCAGGTTTCAAACATGCGTCGGCCATAAATACCTTTGATGGTGAGGCTTTTGAAGATCACTTGATGCCAATCGATAGGGAAGTTATCTTTCGGGACGCCAAGAAATGCAATATTACCGCCATGATTCATGACGTCGAGCATTTCAGTGAATGCTTGTGGGTGACCTGACATTTCAAAGCCAACGTCAAAACCTTCTTTCATGCCGAGTTGTTTAATGACGTCTTTCAGGTTTGTTTCTTGGGTGTTGACGGCGACGGTGGCCCCCATTTTTTTGGCGAGTTCGAGGCGATAAGGAATAACGTCGGTCACTACAACATGTCGTGCACCTATGTGTTTGGCAATGGCAGCCGACATCAAGCCGATCGGGCCTGCGCCGGTGATGAGGACGTCTTCGCCGACTAAATCAAAGGCGAGCGTGGTATGCACAGCATTACCAAAGGGGTCGAGTAGGGCGGCTTGATTATCCGTGATATCATCAGGGATGGCGTAGGTGTTTGCAGCTGGAATCACGAGGTATTCTGCAAAAGCACCCGCAATCTGGCAGCCAATGCCACGGGTATGACGGCATAAATGACGTTTACCGGCGCGGCAGTTACGGCATTTCCCACAAACAATGTGACCCTCACCGCTCACGCGTTCGCCCGGTTTAAAGTTTTCAACGCCGGGACCTACAGCGTCCACCTCACCAATAAATTCATGCCCAATGGTTAACGGTACGGGCACGGTTTTTTGTGACCAGGCATCCCAATTGTAAATGTGTAGATCGGTCCCACAGATGGCGGTCTTGTGGATTTTGATACGTACGTCATTATAGCCTGGCTCGGGAATAGCATCGTCACTCAACCAAAGACCCGGTTCTGCTTTTAATTTTTTAAGGACATTCATCGTCATGGGTAATATTACTCTTAGTTGGTGACCGATTTAATAACGCCTAATGCTAAGCCTACTTTTTCAAAGGCGGCGACGGCACGGTCAATTTGGGCAGTGGTGTGAATAGCAGACATTTGAACGCGAATGCGTGCCTGTTCCATGGGTACCACGGGGAAAGAGAAGCCAATCACATAGACGCCTTCTTTCAGTAGGGCATTGGCCATGGCGGATGCCAATTTAGCATCACCTAACATCACTGGAATAATCGGGTGGTTGCCCGGCACGAGGGTGAAGCCAAGCGCATCCATTTTGCTGCGGAAATAATTGCTATTGTCGATGAGCGTTTTGCGTAAGCCGTAGCCCATGTTACTTTCAAGCAGTTCCAATACCTTAATTGATGTAGCCGCAATCACAGGTGCCAATGTATTCGAGAATAGATAGGGACGCGAACGATTACGTAGCCAGGCTACAATTTCTTTGCGCGCTGCGGTATAACCACCGGATGCACCGCCTAATGCTTTGCCCAATGTGCCGGTAATAATATCAACACGACCTTCAACGCCGCAATGCTCGGGTGTACCGTGGCCATGCTCACCGGTGAAGCCTACTGCATGTGAATCATCAACCATTACCATCGCATTGTATTTGTCCGCTAAATCACAAATGGATTTAAGATCGGCCAGTATGCCATCCATCGAAAAGACACCATCGGTTGCAATAATTTTATAGCGTGCACCGGCACTGTCAGCCGCTTGTAATTGTTTTTCAAGGTCCATCATGTCGTTATTGAGGTAGCGGAAACGTTTTGCCTTACAGAGACGTACGCCATCAATAATGCTGGCATGGTTGAGTTGATCTGAAATAATAGCATCTTCAGGCCCCAGCAGGGTTTCAAAGAGACCGCCGTTGGCATCGAAGCAAGAGGAATATAAAATGGTGTCTTCCGTACCTAAGAACGTACTTATTTTTTGTTCCAATGCTTTATGCACGTCTTGAGTGCCACAAATAAAACGTACCGACGACATGCCAAAACCGTATTTGTCTAGGCTGGCTTGTGCCGTTTTAATCAGCTCAGCATTATCGGATAGCCCTAGGTAGTTATTGGCACAAAAGTTTAAAACCTCATCGTTAGGTTCCACTTCAATTTCAGCGCTTTGCTTGGAGGTGATCACGCGTTCGTGTTTGTAGAGGCCTTGTGTTTCAAGTTGATCAAGTTGCTTGCTCAAGTGTTGTAAAAAATCAGACATGTGTATTCCTTATTTTCGAGTCAGTACAGCCATGGTGAGGCGTGAGATTGAAATGAGTTTTAGGTCGCTGTTTTTAATTTCGATGGACCATACCTGGGTGGAACGCCCTAAGTGGAATGGGGTGGCAATGCCGGTCACTTCATCACTATCGATGGAGCGAATATGGTTGGTATTAATGTCTAATCCGACGCAATAATGGGTTTCAAAATCAACACAATATTGGGCGGCCATACTGCCTACCGTTTCGGCGAGGACACAGGATGCGCCACCGTGCATAATGCCCATGGGTTGTTTGGTTCGATGGTCCACCGGCATGGTGGCGATGAGGAAATCATCGCCCACCTCTATGAATTTAATGCCGAGGTGAGCGCTCATCGTGCCTTCGCCGCGTTCATTAAAGGTATCAAGTGAGATTTTGTGTGTCCAAATCATCGGTGACATACCAAGCGGCCATTTCGATTTTTGACATGATTACAGTAATTAGCGCCGTAGAGCGCACTGCGTCGTACTTCTTGATTCTGGTCACGGCACTGACAGACTAAACGATGTCCGTTATAGCGACACTGGAAACAAGTCTCACGATAAGAGCCGCGTGGTAATGCAAACGGTTTGGCGTGTTTACAAATTAAGTTACCATCAAAATTTTTGATGAAACCACAGTGGCCAGGGCGGCGCAGTGATGTCTGTTCCCAGTATTGTTGGCGGGTTAAGCAGTGGCAAATCAGGCGGTGCTCAAAAACGTAGCAATGCTTGCACGTCTCCTGGTACGAGCCATTGGGCAATGCCTGTGCAGAAAAGGCACTGATCAGGCAGGTCAGCGCGATGCAGAGTACAGCGAGACGCTTGAATAGGCGCATTTAGAATCTCCTTAGTAAAAAGAATCAGAATTATAAGCGGGATGTGGGCATAATGCGATAATTTTTTATCGTATGCGATGGCTAATCTGTGTGCCAATGCGCCGTAGTCATCGACTTCTCCTCGCTATAAGTTGACATTTATGGAACAATAGTATGATTGACAAAGGGGAACGTTTGTGATCGATTCAGAAGGATTTAGGCCTAACGTAGGCATTATTGTATGCAATGCAGAGAATCAGTTGCTGTGGTGCCGACGTATCAACAAAGCAACGGCATGGCAGTTCCCACAAGGCGGTATCCAAAAAGATGAGCAACCACGTGAAGCAATGTACCGAGAACTGGTGGAAGAGCTTGGATTAATATCAACAGATGTTGAGTGTCTTGCGGAATCGCCAAATTGGTTGAGTTATACATTACCGAAAGGCTTTCGTCGTTATCACTCAAAGCCACTGTGTATAGGTCAAAAGCAACGTTGGTTTTTGTTGCGTTTAACCAGTTCGGAGGATGCTATACGTTTGGATGATTCGGATGAACAAGAATTTGATCAATGGTGTTGGGTTGATTATTGGTACCCGATGGATCAGGTGATTGAGTTTAAGCGTGATGTCTATTGTAAAATATTGGAGGAATTTGCGCCATTGTTAGGTAAAGAGAAGGGTAAATAGCATTTATGCCATTAAACATTAATAGGATTATTCAAGAAATCAGTGCCACTAAAAATTTGCCGGTTGCACTGGGTTATTTGATTGAATATATTGCCTCATCGTTAGTTGTTGATGCCAGTGCAATCTACTTAATGGATATGGAATCAGGCGAATATGTATTATCGGCGACAGACGGACTACACGCAGAATCAATTGGTAAATTTAAATTAAAGTTCGGTCAAGGTATTATCGGTTCGATCATCGAACGTGAAGAGCTCATCAATGTGGCAGATTGCCAAACACACGAATCTTTTCGCCGTAGCACGACACTAGGCGAACAGGTATTTCATGGTTTTTTAGGCGTGCCTATTCTTCATCAAGGTGAAGCATTAGGCGTCATTGTACTTTATCAAAAATCGGCCGTTCAATTCGATAAAGATGCGGAAGCCTTTTTAGTAACGCTGTCGGCACAAATATCAAATGGTTTAGCGCAGGCGATCACGCGCGGTGCGATCAATCAGGTAACAAAAAAACGTAAGCGTAAAAATAAAGAAGCCATTCTGTTGGGGTTGTCAGGCGCCGAGGGTGTGGCGATTGGTAAGGCGGTATTAATTTATCCACCGGCGGATTTGGATGCGGTACCCGATCGACAAACGAATGACATTAAAGGCGAAGTAGGCCTTTTCGAAGACGCATTAGCGGCAGCGCGAGAGGAAATACACGTGTTGCAATTGCGTGCGAGAAACGATTTATCGGTTGCTGAAAGCGCGTTATTTGAAGCGTATCTTCGGATCCTAGACAGCCGTAGTTTGATGAATGAAGTGGAAGATGAAATTGAGACGGGCGTGTGGGCGCAGGCCGCATTGCGCCGCGTGATGGGGCGTCATATTCTACGCTTTGAATCGTTAAAGGATGATTACCTAAAAGAGCGTGCGGCTGATTTTCGCGATTTAGGCCGGCGTATTTTAGCACACCTACAAGCACATAAACGTGAGGTACCGGATTACCCCAAAAAAACCATCCTGGTCAGTGAGGAAGTTACCGCCACCATGTTATTAGAGGTGCCGGAAGGCCATCTGGTGGGGGTTATTTCAGGATCCGGTTCGAGTAATTCACACGTTGCCATTTTAGCACGTGCCTTAGGATTGCCAACGGTGATGGGTGTGACGGGTACACCGATCATGGAATTAACGGGTCGTGAATTGATTGTGGATGGTTATAATGGCCAGGTTTATTTATCCCCGTCTGCTGCATTGAAAAAAGAATTTCGCCAAATTGCTCTCGAAGAAAAAGAATTTGATGACGAATTATTGGCATTACGTGATAAGCCCGCCGTTACACAGGATGGTCATGTCATTCAATTGTTTATTAATACCGGGTTAGCCGTTGAGGGTGGTTTATCGTTGAGTGCGGCTTCAGAAGGTGTTGGTCTTTACCGCACTGAGATGCCGTTTATGTTGCGTGATCGTTTCCCGAGCGAGGAAGAGCAGCGTATTATGTACCGCCAATTACTCAATACCTTTGCACCCAAACCCGTCGTGATGCGCACGTTAGATGTGGGCGGTGATAAGCCATTACCTTATTTTCCAGTCGAAGAAGAAAATCCTTTTTTAGGCTGGCGCGGAATTCGTATTACGTTAGATCATCCGGAACTTTTTTTACAGCAAATACGTGCTATGTTGGCAGCCAGTGAGGGGTTTAGCAACTTATCCATTATGTTGCCGATGATCACCTCTATTAGCGAAGTGGAAGCCGCTGAACGTATGATTCAACAAGCTTATGAGGAACTCACGGCAGAAGGTTTAGATATCAAGCTACCGAGTTTAGGGGTGATGGTGGAAGTGCCTGCTGCCGTGTATCAAATTTATGAGCTGGCTAAACGCGTTGATTTTATTTCAGTGGGTACCAACGATTTAATTCAATATCTATTAGCGGTTGATCGCAATAATCCACGGGTGGCGCATTTGTATAATGGATTTCATCCGGCGGTGATACGTGCATTACATATGATTGTTAAAGGTACGCATAGAGCCGGTAAAAAAGTCAGTATTTGTGGTGAGATGGCGAGTGATCCCATTGCGACTATTTTACTGCTCGGGATGGGGTTTGATGCGTTGAGTATGTCGGCGCGATCACTGCTTCGTGTTAAATGGACGGTGCGTCATTTTAGCTATGAAAAAGCCCAGACATTAGTAAAGGAAGTGCTTAAGCTGGATGATCCCGTTGAAGTGCGTGTGCATTTAGAAATGGCATTGGAAGAAGCAGGCTTAGGCAGCCTCATCCGTGCGGGTAAGTGAGCATTACGTTATGTCGATCCTATTAATCTTATTTATTTATTTTTTGTTAGGTGGTATTACAGGGTTGTGCGCGGGTTTGTTAGGAATTGGCGGCGGTATTATTGTCGTTCCTGCGTTGGCGTATATTTTTCATCATGACCACATGCCGGCTATGTATGTCATGCATTTGGCGGTGGGCACCTCGTTGGCGATTATGGTATCGACCACGCTACGTTCGCTGAAATCGCATTTGGCCCATCAAGGTCGTGGTGAGTTTTGGGGAATTGCAAAACTGTTCATGCCCACGGTTATTGTGGGTGTTGTAGGCGGTGCATTTCTTGCCGATTATTTGCATTCGAATGTATTAAGGATGATATTCGGTATTGCATTATTGTTGATTGCGATACGCATTCTGTTTTTTAGTCGTCCACCGAAGAAGACGCGTGTACTACCTGCAAATATTAAAATGCGTAGTGCAGGGCTCATTATGGGCATATTATCTGGATTGCTCGGCATTGGCGGTGGGACGACAGCGGTTCCCTATTTATTATATTATCAAGTGTCTATGCGCACAGCGGTACGTGTTGCTATTTTTGTAGGCTTGTTGGTTGCTATTGTCGGCGCGATTGCCTATGGCATTGCAGGAATTAATGAGCCCTTGCCGGCTCATTGCTGGGGTTATATTTATTGGCCTGCTTGGCTTGGGACGAGCGTAGGGAGCGTGCTGTTTGCGCCGTTTGGTGTGCGGCTATCCTATTTTTTGCCGACGGATACACTCAAGCGGCTATTTGCTTTGTTGATGGTCCTCATTAGTATTCATATGCTGTTTTTTAAGTAACTAAGATAATCGGGGGCGGAGGTCAAGCATACCCCTATCCTCAACCTTAAAACCACACCCCGGTCCCCAAACTTCTGTTATAATGCTCTGAATCAAGCATTAAAGAGCTCATAATATGATCAAATACCCTAATATCAGCCCTGTGGCATTTCATCTTGGGCCCGTTGCGGTGCATTGGTATGGATTAATGTATTTGATTGGTTTTGTGCTAGCCTGGTTATTAGGCTGTTATCGTGCAAAAAGATCTCACGGCGTGTGGACAACGGATCAAGTATCCGACGTGATTGTGTACGCTGCGTTGGGTGTGATTGTGGGTGGCCGTATTGGGTATTTACTCTTTTATGATCTGCCACAGCTTGTGCACCAACCCTTAATCCTCTTTAAGGTATGGGATGGCGGTATGTCGTTTCATGGTGGGATGTTGGGTGTGCTGGTTGCTGTGTGGTTGTTTGCACGACGCCATAAAAAAAATGTGTGGGATACCACTGATTTTATTATACCGCTTGTGCCGTTGGGTTTAATGGCGGGGCGTTTGGGTAATTTCATTAATGGCGAATTATGGGGAAAGGTGACTACCGTACCGTGGGGCATGGTCTTTCCAACAGGTGGCCCGTTGCCACGCCATCCATCGCAATTATATGAAGCAGCACTGGAAGGCTTGCTCCTGTTTTTGATTATATGGTTTTATTCCTCAAAACCACGCCCGCGCTTTGCAGTGACGGCCCTATTTTTGTTATGCTATGGCGTCTTCCGCTTTTTTGTGGAATTCTACCGCACACCGGATCCGCAATATGGATACTTGTTGTTTGGATGGGTGACGATGGGGCAAATATTATCTTTGCCGATGATTGTAATAGGCGGTTTATCTTTGTGGTACGTCTATCACTTGAGAAACAAACATAACAATACGATGAGAGGGATCAAACATGGTTAAGCAAGGTATTTTAATAATTGGTGCATCGGTGGCAGCAACCTTTTTTGCGCATCAGCTGGTGTTAGCGCTGAGTATGTTAGTGCATGCACATAATGTCGTAGAAGCCCCACTTGCCGGTGTGTTTTCGGGTGATAAGATGGGTCGTGTTATACAAGGCGTGGTTGCGCTAGTGTTGATACCGGTGGGAGTGGGCGCTGTATTATCAGTAGCGTATTATTTAGTAAAGAAAACAGCGATGCCACACGTACTGACTATTGTATGGGTTATTTGGACTATTTTATTAACGACGCTAATTGCACAAGCAGGCTAATTTTATGCAACAATACTTAGATTTATTAACAGCAGTTATGACCGAGGGTACAGATAAACCCGATCGTACGGGCACCGGTGTTCGTAGTATTTTTAGTTATGATATGCGGTTTGATTTGTCTAAGGGGTTTCCGTTATTAACAACCAAAAAATTGCATATTCGGAGTATTGTGTACGAGTTGTTGTGGTTTTTAAACGGCGATACCAACACACAATACCTAAACGATAATGGCGTTAAGATTTGGGATGCATGGACCGATGCCTCAGGTGATCTAGGCCCTGTGTATGGTAAGCAATGGCGCCATTGGGCAACACCGGACGGTGGTGAAGTGGATCAGATCGCGCGGGTCATCGAGGAAATCAAAACAAACCCGAATTCCCGTCGCTTGATTGTCAATGCGTGGAATGTCGGTGAATTAGATAAGATGGCATTAACACCGTGTCATTGTTTGTTTCAGTTTTATGTGGCTAATGGCAAGCTATCTTGCAAGCTAACCCAGCGTTCGGCTGATGTGTTTTTAGGTGTTCCCTTTAATATCGCTTCTTATGCGTTGCTAACGCACATGGTGGCACAGCAGTGTGACCTCGACGTGGGTACGTTTGTGTGGAGTGGCGGTGATGTACATATTTATCAAAATCATTTTGATCAGGTGAAGGAGCAATGCAGTCGCAAGCCTGGAAAATTGCCTACGTTACGCCTGAAGCAGCATCCTGCTGCGATTGATGCCTATCAGTTTGAAGACTTTGAAATCGTCGATTATCATCCTCAGTCCCATATCAAAGCGCCGATTGCGGTATGACAAGACTCCTATAGATTTGACATTAGAAAAAACACGCGTATATTAGCGTAACGATTATTTTTTTGATGGAAATGCCTATGTCTCGTAATCCGCTTGCTCTATTTAAACGTGGTTTTCAATGCGCACTAAATGAAGCGCGTATGTCTAGTAAGGGCTTAGTGCCCCGGGTTGCTCGCCGATTTAAGGGGTCTCACCCGCTATATGAACCTCCTGTCGAGTGGAAATATATGGTTATCAATGCGGCTGTTATAGCAGGCTATGCTGGCATGGGCTTATATACACTGCTGACACCGAAAACCGATTATTCTTTCCAAGAGATCAGAGATGATCTATGGAAGCCTTCATCCCACGACGTTACCAAGAGAGCAATTAAATCAACGCTATCTTGTCATAATTCCATGCGTTCAGATAAAGCGGTAGCCGCATTTTTAGTTATACTCAAAGACAGATACATCACTAATATTTCCGACAATTTGATAGGGAGCTGGGACGTTGCATACAAGGCTATCGAATCGATTGATAAGCTAAGTGAAACCTATTTCGAAAAAAATAAACGGTGTGACGCAATTACGCTTGGGCTGCCACCAGAGAATGCGGTTAACTTTAGTTTAACGCAAATTGAGGACTACCTTACTCGAAAATCAGACTGCCTGCTAGAGAGCACTAGGTATCCCCAGCCTTGATGCCTTCTCATGCTCATATAAAGGGAACTGTTATCTGAAGTCCACGCTATATAACGAGATGACGGGATATCCCCACAATAACCTAGTCTGTTACAACTACGTCGTTTCAATTGTCATTGTGGGGATATCTCGTCACCCAATTGTTTCATTAATCGTCGCTTGTATGACCAATGATGCCATCGGAACCAACGTAAATATCAGTTTTTTTAGAGGTTGAATACGAGGGGTGCCGCCTAGTGGGCGCTGCTGCTTTTGCGGCAGTGGGTGAGCTGCACAGTGTGCTGAATTCTCTTTGTAACGACGCAATTTTATTCCGATGCTGCTGTAGCACACGGCTATTATTACTCGCAAGTGCCACGGAAGATGTTTTCAGCGCATTTTTTTCAACCATTAAAGCGGCATTAGCGGCAGTTTGTTGTCGTTGCGCTTGTGCGAGCTTTGCTTGCAATGTGTTGAGTCGCTTAGTTGCTTTGTCAGCACGTTTGCTTAAGCGTTTTAGCTTTTTATCACTTTTTTTCATGATGTTATTTGAGTTCTTAACCAGCAGTATTGACTGTTGATAGGTGGCTTGTTGGGCTTTAATGAGCCCATTAAGTCCCTGGCAGACCGTGTCTGTGGCGAATGTGGTTTGGCTGATAGCTAGGAAGGCAATGCCACAGGTGAATCCTATGATACCTTGGTTTAATTTGGCCATGACAAAATCTCCTCATCCTTAAATTAGCGTCATAGAGATATTATACTATATCAATACGCCACTGTTCAAATATTTATCACGAGCAGCGTAATATAATGAAATTAATGATTAATTTAGGGCATTCATGCCTTTGAGCATCATTAATGCTTCATACATTTGATAATCATCCTTGGCCAGCGTCAGTTCTTTTTTACGACGCTCTTTCAATTTTTTCAACTTGGCTGTTTCTAGTTTTGCTTCGCCGTTGACAAGATGATTCTGATAATCTGACTCATCGATTTTGATGAGATTTTTAAGATTTTTATCAGATACCTCTAACGCAGGGACAGACACATCGGGAATAATACCGCGTGCTTGAATCACGCTGCCATTGGGCGTGTAGTAGAGCGCCGTTGTGATTTTAATAGCGGTAGTTTTGTTGATTGGAATAACCGTTTGTACTGACCCTTTACCAAAGCTACGGGTTCCCATAATAATGGCACGTTTGTAGTCTTGCAGAGCGCCCGCGACGATTTCAGAGGCAGAAGCAGAGCCGCCATTGATTAAAACAACCAGCGGCGTACCATCAATCATGTCACCGGGGTGTGCTTTAAATTTAACGTCGGAGCCTTTGATGCGTCCTTTCGTGTAAACCAATAGGCCGTGGTATTTTTTGTTGAGTTTGTTGGCGTTTAAGAACGTATCGGCAACGCCTGCGCTCGCTTGCAAGAGGCCGCCTGGATTATTACGTAAATCTAGAATAAGACCTTTGAGGCGCCCACCGGAGTCTTTTTCGAGTTTATTAATTGCTTTGTGTAAATTAGCAGTGACGGGACCTTGGAACATAGCGATCCGTATATAGCCAAAGCCTTTTTCCAACATTTTATTTTTAACCATAACGACTTTAATGATGTCACGCTTGACTGTTTTTACAATGGGTTTATCAGAGCCGATGCGTACAATGGTCAGTTTAACGTTTGTGCCACGTTTACCTTTAATGTTGTTGATGGCTTCTTGTAGTGTCATGTTTTGGACGAGCTTGTCGCCTACTTTTATAATGAGGTCGTTTGGTTTAATGCCGGCTTTAAAGGCAGGGGTACCTTCAAGTGGTGTAATAACTTTTAGAATACCGTCTTTAATTGTGAGCTCAATACCAACGCCAACAAATTTACCACTCACAGCAGCTTGTAAGTTTTTGAGTGCGGTTGCATCCAGATAGGCTGAGTGCGGGTCTAAGTTTGAGAGCATGCCTTTGATGGCATAGGCAAATAATTTCTTATCCGGTACATCCTTTATATAGTAATGCTTAATCACAGCAATTGAGGTGACGAACTGTTGTATTTCTTGACGTGGAATATTGAGTCCAGGCGGGGGCGTTGGAATCGCTAGGCTCGACATACTCACTAAACTTCCAAGTAGTGCACCACTTACTTTCTTAAGCATATAACAATCTCCTAACTGCGTTTGAGCCAACGTATGGGGTTAATGGGTTTTGTGCTATGTCTGATGGCAAAGTAAAGGGCGGGTGTTTGATAACCGCCACTGTCACCGACAGCCGCAATCTGGTCGCCCGCGTGAACGATATCGCCTGCTTTCTTATAAAGATAGTGATTGCGTCCATACAATGTCATATACCCTTGTCCATGGTAGATAATCATCAACAGGCCATAGCCAGGAAGCCAACGAGCAAAGATCACTTTTCCATCTGCCACCGCATAGACCGGTTGATTCATCCGTGCTTTAAACAAAACACCCTTCCATTTTAACTGGCTTTTATCAATTTTTGTACCATATTTTGGAATGATTTTACCTTTTGTTGGCCAATTGAGGTGATGACGCAGGTGGCGGAAGGATTTTCCGACGGCTGTTGAGAATTTAGGGTTCGTTGAAAGCTCCGTCAGCTCGTGTTCGAGGCGGTGTTTATCATTGAGTAATTGAGTGAGTTTTTGCGATTGGGTGTGAATGTGTTGATTAATATACACTATTAATTGGCTGCGTTTTGATTTTAAGGCGGTTATTTGGTCTAGCTGCTGTTTTTGTTGCTGCTGCAATTGTTTGAGCGCATTAAAACTCAATTTGAGATTACCAAGATTCTGTTGAGCCAGTGTAATCGTTTCATTTAGTGTGTTGATCTGTGCAATGCGCTGTTTATTAAGATAGTGGTAGTAAGTCAGGGCGTGTTCCACAGCCGCGAGGTTATTTTGACTGAGTAGTGTTTTTAATTGGGATTGATTGTTGAGTATGTATTCGGCCTTAAGGTTGTTACTTAGGTGTGTTTTTGAGGTCTCAATGGTATCCGCATAGTGCACCGCTTTTATTTTTAATTGATTGATTTTACTGGATATAACTTTTAGTTTATGAGAGGTGTTGAGAACAGACAGTGCTAAGCCGGCAGCATGCGTTTCTAGCGATTTAAGCGCTTGTTGTTGTGTTATTTGACGTTGTTTGTCTTTGCCGATCCCGCTTTTGATATCCACGATTTGGCTATTGATGCGGTGTAGGTGGCTGGGCGCAGGCGCTGCCGATGCACTGACGGCAACTAAAAGGAGTGCGCTGATCAAAGATGCGATGTAGGTGTGTGATTTCATGTGATTTTTATTGTACGGTAGTTGGGTTTTTTAGTAAAGTTTGGGAACTGACGCCTACTCCTCTTTAAAAAACACAAGTACCATTTTCTCTAACTTTTCAGTATACTGGGCCTCTTTTAGTTTTCGAGGTCGTTATGGGTAATGTCGGTCATTTTGTAAGCAATCATTGGTTATTGTGTGCTGCGTTTATTGTTGTGTTATTGGCTATATTTTATGTTGAGGCGCGTTCGGCGGGTGTAGGTAGTGCTACGTCATTAACCCCACCGATGGTGACGCGTGCGATTAACCATGAACAGGCAGTGATTGTGGATATTCGTGATGCCAATGCGTTTCGCGATGGGCACATCGTGGGGGCGATTAATGTGCCGATGTCTGAGTGGGAAACACAACAGAATAGACTACAGAAATATAAATCAAAACCCGTTATTATCGCAGACGCCATGGGGCAGAAATCTCAAGCGTATGTGTCTAAATTATCAAAGGCGGGCTATGAGGGCGTGAAATTTTTGAACGGTGGTATTAATGGGTGGCGTAATGCGAAATTACCGCTGGTTAAAGGGAGCAAATAATGACAGAAGTAGTGGTCTATTCAAGAGCGGCGTGTGCCTATTGCGACCATGCTAAGCAATTATTGCAAACGAAAGGTATTGCCTACGAAGAAATTCGTGTTGATTTGGATCCCGATAAATTAAGTGAGATGCTTGAAAAAAGCGGCGGGCTACGCACATTCCCGCAAATCATCATTAATGGTAAAGGCATTGGTGGATTTAGTGAGTTGTGGGCACTGGAACAACAAGGCGCGTTAGATAAATTAATTAATACTTAACTGAGGAGAAGCACATGGCTGATGCAGCGAATGAGCAACCAACTGAAAACGAACAACAATTTGCAATCCAACGTCTTTACATAAAAGATCTATCGGTTGAATGTCCTAATAGCCCAGATATTTTTTTGGAAAACTGGGAGCCTGAACTGAATCTTGATATGGCGGTTGACGGCAAAAATGAATTAAGTGACGGTGTGCGTGAGGTGATCTTAACCGTGACGGTAACGGTTAAAGTTAAAGATAAAACCGCCTTTTTGGTAGAAGTAAAACAAGCGGGTATTTTCACGGTTGCCAATTTCCCAGAAGATGAAATTAAACACCTGCTAGGCAGCTTCTGCCCGAATATTTTATACCCGTACGCGCGTGAAGTGATTACAGATGCGATTGTTAAAGCAGGGTTCCCACAACTCTACTTAGCGCCAGTGAATTTTGATGCGCTATTTGAACAGGAACAAGGACAAAGTGAAGCAGCAAACGCATAATAAACCGATCTTAGTGTTAGGCGCAGGTTCATGGGGGACGGCGCTGGCACTACTTCTTTTTCGCAATGGTAATACGGTGCGGCTGTGGAGCTATGATCCGCAGCAAGTGGCGCAATTAAATACGCTGCATGAAAATCCTGCGTATTTGCCGGGGATTGAATTACCACCCGACTTATTTATTTCGAATGACCTTGAAGCGTTGCTTGATGGCGTGGATGATGTGTTAATTGTGGTGCCTTCCTGTGGCTTTTCGGATGCGGTGAAACAGTTAAAGGCGATACGCCCTGAGGGCTTACGCATTGCGTGGGGTACCAAAGGGCTGGACCCAGACACACATCAAATGCTGTCTGATGTGGTACGTGAAATATATCATCCGGATGTATCGCTGGCTGTGATTTCGGGCCCCAGTTTTGCCAAAGAGGTCGCCTTGTTAATGCCCACGGGATTGAGTTTGGCCGGTAATGATGACGCCTTTAATTCAGATTTAATTGATCGACTGCATTCACCGATGTTTCGTGTGTACTTGAATCCCGATTTAATTGGCGTTGAATTGTGTGGCGTTGTAAAAAATGTATTGGCGATTACAGTGGGTATTAGTGATGGTATTGGCTTAGGAGCCAATGCGCGTAGCGCGATAATTACCCGCGGTTTAGCTGAAATGTCACGCCTATGCAGTGCACTGGGCGGTCAAGAGCAGACGCTGATGAGTCTGACGGCACATGCGGTGGGTCGGATCGCGTCGGGGGGCGAGCGTGGCCGGCGGGGATTGCCTATCTGAGCTAAAGACGTGTGGGATTTTGATTAAGTTCACATGCGACCCCATGGAAGACCGCGGCGGTCAGCCATGGGCTTTGGTGTGGGGTCGGGGATCAAATTACATTTGTATTGCTGTGATGAGGGGAGCGCGACAAGTCGCGTCGCTTCGTGGGGGAGGTGTGGGGTTGTTGATTGAGGGGGTATTTAGACCAGTT
>NVSS01000028.1 GCA_002732805.1 Coxiella sp. (in: g-proteobacteria) | reverse complement strand
AGAGCGATGCTGTGCCGCCAGTAACGACATGCCTGAGCCCGCCAAGTAAGCTGGGTATAAACGCATATACGCCGCGTGCTGCATGAGCCATGTGTTCCAATCGCCGCGCGTGCCATCACTCACATCAGAACTACGGTATTTAGTTGCGTGGCATTGTAAGCCTTACGTGCCGCACCGCCATCTTGTTGGGGGTCCGGGTTGTTATTCGGTTGGCCATTACTAAAATAGGGCAAATAACTATGTGGTGTATAGGCGCGGCGCGCTTCTTTACCACCCGTCTTTGGATCATAATGCAACCAATACAAACCATCGTCAGGCGAAACCTGGCCACCGACATTTGCTACTGGCGAATAATCCGAATCAGGCCACGTAATACAGCTGGGAGGGGTTGTTGCAAAAATCGTGGGGGGTAAAAAGACCTAGAATAAATCCTATTATGACTAAAAACATGGTGGATATTTCCTTAATGACTGATTTAATTTTTCATGGATGTGGTCTAGCTGTCAACAATTGTTGATATTTTTTGACCAATAAGGCATACTTTCGCCATGAAAATCCATAAAGAGCAAAATATAATACTTAACAGCGCGCTAGGGAAAACATCAGCGTATGTTGATCACTACAGCCCTGAATTATTGCTCCCTATCCCACGTCACCTTAAACGTGCTGAAATTGGAATTACCGGCGCACTCCCTTTTTATGGGTTCGATACCTGGAATGATTACGAAACCTCATGGCTCGACAGCAGAGGCAAGCCCATTGTAGCGATCACCCAATTCCACATCCCCTGCACCTCACCCAACATCGTCGAATCAAAATCCATTAAGCTTTATCTCAATTCCCTGTCCAACACCCAATTTTCATCGCCTGATGACGTGAAAAACGTGATCCAAAAAGACTTATCTAAAAATGCGGGCAGTGACGTGATCGTCACGATCCACACACTGGATGCGCTAGCGGGCTTAAGCGTCGGCAAACCACCCGGTCACTGCATCGACGGCCTCAACACAACCATTGAAAAGTACGAAGCCTATCCACGTTATTTACAATGCACCAGCGATACCATTACAACGGAAACGCTACATTCCAATTTACTAAAATCAAATTGCCCGGTGACCGCGCAACCTGATTGGGCGACGCTTATTGTTGAATACACGGGTAAACAACTATCACGCGAAGGCTTATTGAAATACATCGTGTCGTTACGTAATCAACAAGAATTTCATGAACAATGTATTGAACGCATCTTTGTGAATATTATGGAATACTGCCAACCGCAAGCGCTTACCGTCATTGGCCGCTACACCCGCCGTGGCGGTAAAGATATTAACCCTTGTCGCAGCACTAATCCCGACATTGGCATTCTCAATCAACGTCTGATTCGTCAATAAGTTAACGCCATTAGTCTACTTCTGAGGAGTGTGCTAACATGAACTAAGCTCCGCCAGGGAAAAAGGCCATGTCAACGCTGATCAATAATAGAACATCAACCATGATTGCATTCGAACATCCGGTGAACGAACAGATTCGTTTGTACCTACGTCTTGAGTATTTATTTAACGAATTTCGTCGTAGCCTGCAGCAATCTGACAAAAATCACAGTAAAGAAGCCTTATCGGCCCTTCTTAAGATTACCAGCGTGGTTGATCGTCCAGATCTCAAATCAAAACTGGTGCAGCTACTTACACTACACGCCACCAATTTGGCACATCTTAGTCAGTCGCCCGATATTGATAGAGAGCGCTTACAAGATATTTTGCGTCAACTTGAAACACACACCGCACACCTGCATGCCTTCAAAGGTAAACTCGGTGAACATTTGCGTCAGAATGACTTCTTGAATCAAATTCGCCTGCACCTCACCAATCCCGCTGGACCGTGTGAAAGCACACTGCCTGCCTTGCATTTGTGGCTCAACGGCCCTGCCGAACTACGTGCACATGATCTTGCGCTGTGGTACCAACCACTCAAAGAACTCGACAATGCAATTGCGCTATTGATGAACCTGATTCGCCAGAGCACACCGCCGCAAAAACTCACATCACAACAAGGCTTTCATCAACAAACACAAGACTCCAGCTTACCCTGCGAGCTAATACGCGTCAGCATACCGGCTGAATTAAAATTATTCCCCGAATTCAGCGCCAATAAACACCGCATCATCATTCGTTTTTTAAAGCCCGACATTTACCAAGGCGGCAAACCCATCCAGACGCAAAATGATGTCGAATTTTTATTGGCCTGTTGCCGGATTTAAATAATCTAATATAGGCTGATTGGCCAATGGGAAATCTAAGTCACTTAATGTCGACAATAGCCGCCAACACATTGGCTGTTGTTCTTGGTGGCGTGGCTCACCGTTAAACTCAACCACATTAAAAATATGTAGCGCCACGTGCTTATCGTCGTAATCATGCTCGATTGTAAATAAAAAATCCGATTGCGTCACATGAATACCCACCTCTTCTTTGAGTTCGCGGCCTAATGCTTGCTCGGTTGTTTCATTAGGCTCAACTTTCCCCCCAGGGAATTCCCAACAATTCCCCTGGTGCTGGTGTGCATGACGTTTGGCAATAAGAATTTTATCATCTTTAATGACAAGACCTACCGCTACGTTGACACGCGTGCTAGTTGATTTTGCCATGACACTGCTTATATTTTTTACCTGAGCCACAAGGACACGGATCATTACGCCCGACTTTAGGCTCTTCACGAATAAATGGTGCTTGTTCAGCTGCCTCTTCTTGTTCCGTGACCATTTCGTCCGGCATCTCAGGCTGCGCTTCCTCTGCGGAGGTCATTGCATTCGCCTCGGCATGCTGGTAATTCAGCTGTGGCGTAAATTGCTGATAGCGCTGCTGTTGCTCCAACTGCTCTTGTGAAATTAAATCAACGCGACATAAGGTGGCTGAGTATTCGTATTTCAAATTATCAAGCAATTTGGTAAACAAGCCAAAGGCTTCACGTTTAAATTCTTGTGTTGGATTTTTTTGTGCATAGCTACGCAGATGAATACTCTGACGCAAATGATCCATCGTTGCCAAATGATCTTTCCAATGTTGATCCAACATTTGTAACATCAACGAACGCTCTACTTGGCGCATCACCTCCGAACCACATTTGTCTTCTTTGTCCTTCATATGCGTGGCCACTGCTCCAACAATACGCTCACGTATCGTTTCCTCATGCAGCATATCATCATCCTTTAACCACTGCGCAATAGACAATTTAA
This sequence comes from Coxiella sp. (in: g-proteobacteria), assembly GCA_002732805.1. GTDB lineage: Bacteria > Pseudomonadota > Gammaproteobacteria > Coxiellales > Coxiellaceae. The sequence goes on along the minus strand of NVSS01000028.1, from coordinate 31,211 downwards.
TCGCAAACTCTTGGCTCAATTCATTTTCAAGCCCCACAATATCCCACTGGTCTTCAATCGTCTGCGGTGGAATGTATTGGGTCACGACCGCGTCGATTGCGTCATCACGGATGCCCGATGCCGAACTTGAAATATCATCGGAAGACAATAATTCAAAACGTTGCTGATACATTACTTTACGCTGATCATTCGCCACGTCATCGTATTCAAGCAAGTTTTTACGCACATCAAAGTTATAACCTTCCACACGACGCTGCGCTTTTTCAATCGTACGGTTAATCATGGAATGCTGAATCACATCACCTTCTTTGATACCCAGTTTACGCATCATGTTTGACATGCGTTCGCCGGCAAAAATACGTAATAGATTATCTTCCATCGACAAATAAAACTGTGAACTACCCGGATCACCCTGACGTCCTGAACGACCACGCAACTGGTTATCGATACGTCGTGATTCATGGCGCTCCGTACCCAGCACATGCAAACCACCGGATTTAATCACTTGTTCTTGGACGAGCCTAGCATCTGCTCTTATTTTATCAATTTGCGCCTCGTCAAGGTCTGTTGATTCCGCAATCTCAACCTCAGGATTGCCACCCAACACAATATCCGTTCCACGACCGGCCATGTTCGTTGCAATGGTAATCGCACCAGGACGCCCTGCTTGCGCAATAATATTGGCTTCACGTTCATGTTGCTTCGCATTCAGCACTTCGTGTTTAATTTTCTCACCTTTCAGTAGACTTGATAAATGCTCAGAGGCCTCAATCGACGCCGTACCCACTAAAACGGGTTGCGTTGTCTCTTGGCAGGTTTTAATTTCAGCAATGATGGCATTGAATTTTTCTTTTTGGGTTAAATACATCATGTCCGAACGATCGTCGCGAATCATGGGTTTATTGGTGGGCACTACAACCACTTCCAGGCCGTAAATACTTTGCAACTCAAATGCTTCTGTATCCGCTGTACCCGTCATACCGGATAACTTCTTATAGAGGCGGAAGAAATTCTGGAAGGTAATTGATGCCAACGTCTGGTTTTCCAGCTGTACCGTCACCCCTTCTTTTGCTTCAACTGCTTGATGCAATCCATCCGACCAACGGCGGCCTTCCATTAAACGACCCGTGTGTTCGTCGACAATATGAATTTCATCGTTTTTCACAACATAATGCACATCACGCTGATATAACACATGTGCACGCAGGGAGGCGAGCAAATAATGCATCATGCTGATGTTGGCAAGATCATATAAACTCTCACCTTCATTAAGCAAGCCTTGCTTAATAAGTAATTCTTCGGTGTGTTGATGCCCTTGCTCTGTCAAATGTGCGGTGCGTTGTTTTTCATCTACTGTATAATCACCACGATCTTCTTCGAGCACATCCTCTTCTTTTTGTTCTTCCGTCATTTTTTGTAACGTCAGCCCTGGAATTAATTTATTAACCTTGTTGTAGAGATCTGACGATTCTTCTGCCTGCCCCGAAATAATCAGTGGCGTACGCGCTTCATCAATTAAAATTGAATCCACTTCATCGGCAATGGCATAAAACAAAGGACGTTGTACGCGCTGATCCAACTCAAATACCATGTTGTCGCGCAAGTAATCGAAGCCAAATTCGTTGTTCGTGCCTAGCGTAACATCAGCTGCATAAGCCGCTTGTTTGGCATCATGCTCCATAGACGCTAAATTGACGCCTACCGTCAAACCTAGAAATTCGTAAACAGGGCGCATCCATTCAGCATCACGACTGGCCAAGTAGTCATTCACCGTTACAATATGCACGCCGTTGCCCGCCAATGCATTTAAATAAGCCGCCAATGTGGAGGTCAGTGTTTTACCTTCACCGGTACGCATCTCCGCAATTTTGCCGTCATGTAACACTATGCCGCCGATCATCTGTACATCAAAGTGGCGCATACCCAAGGTTCGTATCGATGCTTCTCTCACAACCGCAAAGGCTTCAGGCAATATGTTGTCCAAAGTTTCGCCGTTCGCTAAGCGCTCTTTAAATTCGGGCGTCTTCGCTTTTAGCGCTTCATCGGTTAATGCCTGAGTCTCAGGCTCTAGCGCATTGATCTTCACAACCGTTTTACGGTATGTCTTCAATAATCGTTCATTTCTTGAACCAAATACAGCTTTCAGGACATTATTTAACATAGGCTTCTTTTAATTTAGTTATTGAGAATAAGCAATTTTCTCATAGATTGAGAGTATTGCAAACCTGTTGTTTTCATCTTATGGTGCAGCGCTAAATTAAATCAAGGATAGTTATATAAAAACACGGGGAGTAAGCATAACCGCAAGCTTACTTTGTACCGCCGCGATGGCACAGTTTCCCCCAAAACAATACGAGATACATTTTCAAGGCCCTCGAATACTCACCCTCTCATACCTGAACTCAGGCACACAAGGCCTACAGGCACATCGCTCTGCCTTTGATACCTACTTTTGGTTAATGGTAACAAAACCTATACGCCAGGCGCTGTCACGGTCACACTGCAAAAAGTGAATATGACAGCGTCATCAACCATTACCATCATGCAAAACAAAGCAACTCTAGGGCTGAATTTTGACTCTATGAAACAAACAACACCCAATAGCGACGCAATCAACCTCAACTAATCTTTAAAATCGCCTGGTGACGCGTGACAGGCCTTTTAATTAATTGAAAAATAGCGCTTTATTTAATTGATCTCCCTTAATATTTCCCTAACATTCACGTGACATAATACATTCCAATTGATGTAATTGGGATGTAGGGGGAATACAAATGAAGCCATGTGTGGAAAGAGACCTGATAGCACGCGCAACAAACTATAAATCGGAAGACAGCACACCCAAAGCTGCCTGCCAGCTAGCGGCCGATATTTTTCGCCAAACGTTTCGTGTCATCCCACTCGATAGAGAGTCAGTATATCGTAAAATTCATCGATTACTTGATGGATCCACTGCCGAAATAGAGAAGACCCGCCTACTCATCGCTGAATGTGTGATAGAAATAGCGAAAGACGCCAAATCACCCGAATTATTAGTAACAAGAAGATCAGAAGAAACGCTTGAAATAGCGAAAGACACCAAATCACCCGAATTATTAGTAACAAGAAGATCAAAAGAAACGCTTGAAGATAGGATCGTACAATTTGGCTATCCAATATGGAAATGTATTATAGAGCTGCTAGAGTACGCCCCAGCGCAAGAAATGGAACAAAAAACGGAACAAACGGTAACTAAATGGCTCTACAGGGCAGGTCAATTTAGCGGTCAAATACCACTGGGCCTCCAACAACTCGTTACGCATAAAATGCCACCAAGCTCCAAACGAGGCGATATGATTGAAATGCATTGCAAGCAATTAAGAACCTACAAACAACTTATTTCAGAGGAACTAACAGCACTTAAGGATCACTGCTATCTTGTTCGATTATTTAAAAATCCATCGGATATTAAACGCCATAAATTCAACGCTGCCGAAAAACTCTTACACTTTCTTGCAGGCGGCGAGGAGCTCATCCTAAGTGATGCGGAAGTTGAGGCGCTTATTGACATCTCCTGGTACAACGATAAGCCCAGTCGGCTTAAAGTGATTGCTGATGCCATTGATGACAACATGCTACCAACAGCCTATAAAGAAAGACGGCAAGAAAAGCTAGAAGCCAGACTCCCACTCCACCAACAGCCCTGCATGTATTAGTAACAAACACCTAAAACGAATATGATAGCCACATTTCAAACGGTATTTGCAGACCGCTATTTTTAGGGAAGATATCGCCATTTGAATAATGAATGACGTTAAACCCAAACGCGAGCGGCACGTTCGGCATCAATGAAATCCCAGCGCCAATCATATCCTGGAACACAAAACTATTACTAAAGTGCGAACCGCCCCAACGACTTTTTTGCAAAATAGTGGGACCTGCAATGCTGTAATTGATATAAGGACTAAAGCCATGCACACGAAATAAATACAAATGTATGGCAAGAAAGGCAGCAAACGCCATATTCGTCGTGCCTTTATAACGCAGTGGCGCTACATCAGCACCGACATACACACTAAAATATTTTTGCGTGTGGTAAAGCAAACGTTGGTATAGGAAGAAATAGGCGGAGTCTACCTTATGTTTTGCTTTCCAAAATAATGGGCGTGGCGGTACGGGTATATTCGGTGATAAAAAACTCTGATCATAGAAACCAAACTGAAGATCATTTTTCAACCAATAGCCATTGCCTGAATCGACACCACCTGCAAATACCGCCGTTAAACTACAAAAAAATAAACACGCCACCATCACCTGTGCCATTTTTTTAAACATGTAAAATCCTCTTTCACTCTTCGAAACAAAGCGCTAGTATACACCATTACCTCTTTAATCTAACTATCGGCGGCACTTAAATGCACTGTATCAAAAAACTTATGGTTACCTTACTCTTCGCTTGTCCATCCTTAGTACTTGCGTTACCTTTTTATCTTGGTGGTGAAGGTGGTTATGGCTTTATTAACTACAACAACATCGCACTCTCAAACAATTACACCGCCACCGCACCGAATAAAACACGGTTTGCAGCACGGCCTGTCGGCGGTTACTTTTTTAATCGTTATATTGGCGTTGAGCTTTCCACTATCTATTTTATGAATCCTGAGTTTACATCTGTCACTAACAGTGCGGGCACTGTACGATTCCCTAATAAAAGCATCTTAAATAACCTCACCTATGCCGGTGCAATCGGTAACATTTCATTACTAGCAAAACGACTCTATCTACAGCCGTTGGTTGGAATCGGGTTTATCGGCCGCAAAGGCATTCTGGATGGCAACACCATTGTTTTAAAACAAGGCACGTTTGTTCGTCCTGTATTTGGATTGGGATTCAGAGTGATGATGCATAAAGGCTGGTATGCGAGCACTGCCTGGCGTTACACACCGATGAATAAATCAGATCAATTACCTGCTACCAACTTCGTAGGCGTTGGTGCCGGTTATCAATTCGAATAAAGCAATATGGACTGACGTTTTTTCTTAAAGACGGCATCTTCTGCAGCGACACGTTTAGCAATGAGCACCGGAGCCACATTATTGGCAATGGCGCGTCGCACCCAGCGCTGTCCCAGCATATTATCCGCATTGATAAGACCTAAATGATGCCCTAAGACACGATGAAAAACTTCGAGCGTTGCCACTAAACTGTAAAAACTTTTTACCTTATTATAATCAGTAACGTCTACACGGATGCCATGGCACCAATGATAGCGGTACATGCCGCCCACAGGACGCCATGAATGATAATGAAAGGCAAGGCCCGGTAAATGAAATTTTTGCAAGTCATGTGCAATGCGGTGCGCCTCACGGTGCGTAATATACGGCGCACCATAGTAATGGTACTCACGATCAACGGCTCGCCCTAACCCAAAAGATAAATTAGTGGCCTCCATGGTGCCAAACACCGAGTATAAATACGTTTGCTTAAAGGTTTGCAGTGCCGGCGACGTGGGCACCCATTTAATGCCCGTTTGATTAAATAACATATCACGGTGCCAGCCCTTCATTGGTATGACGTCAAGATCAACGTGCTTATGATCAAACTTATTATAATACCGCGCAAGCTCACCAATGGTCAGGCCATAACGTGCGGGCACATCATAATAAGACGTAAACCAACCAATATAGTCATGATCTAACATAGGACCTTCAACGACATTACCGCCTAATGGATTCGGACGATCGAGCACAATCACTTTAATATGATAGCGCTTTGCCATGATCATTACTTTTGCGAGCGTTGAAATATACGTGTAATAACGCAGACCCACGCTTTGTAAATCAAATAAAATAACATCCACATTTTTTAATTCCGTGCGTGTTGGTTTACGATGATGGCCGTAAAGCGAATACACGGGTAATTTAGTGATGGGGTCATACGAATTGCCAATATGATCATTATTAAGATTCACACCCAAACCATGTTCAGCGGTGAAGATCGATACTAAATGAATATGCGGGTTGTTATGTAACAACGTAATATCCCGCCGCCCAAAACTATCGCGACTTGCGTTGTTCGCCACAATCGCAACACGCTTGCCCTTCAGTTGCGCTATGTAAGGGTGCGTAAGCAATTGATTAACGCCTAGCATCACCCGCTTTTGTGCGGGAGCAGCAAAAGACAGCGTGGTAACGGCAATGAAACAACAACAGACAAAAAATATAATACGTTTTAAAATCATATAACTACAAATTCCACCTTAAATAATGCGCTTATTGTACCATCCGTACAATTTGTGATCAAAAATTAATTAGCCGAAGATCAATAAGTTACGCCATTTCTCACAAAAAAAACGGGTAATTCTTGAATTACGAACTATAGTTAAGTTTAGGAATAAACAAATTATTGGAGAAAGAACATGAGGGCAAATGCAAAAAATCAGACTAATGGGTTGCACAAGGAAATGCATGCCTTAAAAAATGCGGCCGTTACACTGGTCGGTAAAGTTAAAAAAACATCGCAAGAACGAAGTCATGAAGCAATCAATACGGTGGTTAAGCATCCCTACAAGACGTTAGGTATTGCTTGCGGTATTGGTCTTATTGTAGGAATGCTATTGAAGAAATAATACGATGATAAAGGACTTTTTAAAATCGCTATTTGCAGACTACGAGCATCAACTAATTACAAAGTTGCTGCTCGTGCTGTGTTTTGTCGGTGGCTTAATGATGGCCATACTTATTTTAGCGATGGTACTGCTACTTCTGTATCCACCCTACCGCTGGTGTGTGTTTGGTGGTTTTGTTTTAATATGGGCAATCACACTGCTTATTCTCTATGGATACCACCGCATAACAAAAGCAGAACAACAGGCGCGCGTATCACCTATCGAATCACTTGAGCATTGTACCGAATTAATTACCACAGCGATTGTGACCATCGTCGATCGTCTCGCTACACCGAAGCGCAAACGCTAGTCACCTGCTCTGGTGACGCAGCAATGCTAGCACTTATTTTTCGAAACGTTTTTTCAGATGCTTCAAAACCATCCATAAACTCACTTATTGTCAGCTTCTTTTCATCCTGAACATTGACTTGAGAATAGCGAAGTAAGTCTTGAATACGCGCTTGCTTTTCAAATACTTTACAAAAACGAAGTAACGATGGGTGCTCTGCACCGGGGCGCACATCATCGTAGTCCCGTGCATACATACGCGCTATTGCCTCAGTTCGATACACAGCTTCACCATCAGATACGCACTTTGCTGTTACCGCACGCGTCATCTCAAGGATAACATTGGATTTAGAAAATAAAGTATTTGCGTATATTGACCCAGCTATTAGAGCGTCTAGTAAGTCCATCAACTCGGCCTTCATTACGTTCAAATTTAATCCTGGGCCTTTAGAGCAATGTACATCATACCTATCATATTCAGATAACATCGGGTTAATCTGATTCTCTATCGCCAAGTTCATACAAAAGCTACCGCCCTTCTCACCATGCACACCAAATATATTTTCATAAAAAGCACCGAAGAGAGCGCCACAAGGCATAGTGATCTCCTGAAGTCGCACATACTCACTATCGGACAGGGACGCTACGTACTGCATAAATCGATCACCCGCTTGATAAATAGGCGCCAGCACATCGCCGCTCACATCCTCATCATAACACTCTTGCATACGCGTATCTTTGGCTTCTCCAGCAAACACCTTAAGTGCCCAAAAAGTCTTTTCAGAGAGTCTCTGCTTTGGATTTTCTGCCAGAGCAGCCCGACCTTTTACTAACGCATCGTAGCGATTTTCCAGCGATTTATCTGACATACAGCCTAATAGGTACTGTATATCCCCTAATTGAGCGATCGTTAATGAGCGCCTTGTATCTGGATTTATTAAAGGCGGTATATAGTTTTTATTCTGTGTCTGTTCACAGGTTACGATTAAATCTTCAATCAAAAAACAAGATGTAAAATCCGGACTAAAAATAAAACGACAAAGTGGATTGTCATTCGCCCACTCTATATGTACATCTAGAGGGTCAAGCTCTATGGCTGTTGTCGTAGTACGAAGCATAGGCATCAACGAGCCCAGTATATAAGTATCTAATGGATCGACGGTTTTATAGCCGAAAAGCATAACCGCTAAAGCGATTATTACATGCTGCTGTTTATTCGCACCAATATCGGATCTGTCATGAGTCTTTCTGAAGCCCCAATAGCGTTCCAATTCAGCACTTAATTGTTTTCTATTTTTAAAAACATATAGCGATAATTTATCGAAACCACTATTGCCGCGGTACGTCTTAGTGTTAACTATTCTATCAAGCCCTCCGCAGTATATAGCGGTGAGCCACCGTATCTGCTTTATATGGGAATGAGAAAGGGTAGCAAATAACCAGGCCATGTCGGTTGCATCTGAAGAAGCTAAAATTAACTTGTGCGTGTTTACAACTAAGCGTTCGTACGCTTTGCTATCTGCACGTTTTGATAGCTCAGGTCCGGCAAACAATTGTATGAATTGGCGCAAAGCACCATTAAAGATTTCGGCAATCTCTTCTTCAGAATAGCCCTCAGGACGTTCATTTCGGTTCAGTAGGTCACCTAGCTTCCAACAGACGCTGACCAGCCTAGGAGCGACGATTACATCAACGGAATCAGTAAATAGCTGGAATTGAACAACATATTCATCGGAATTTATGGCTGCCTTTGTAAAATAGGCTTGAATCATCTCTAACATACTACCCCCCTATAGTTATGCGAAATATATCATAGTTACAGTGCTGTATCCATGCCTGCACCTGCATAGGCGTACGCCCTAGCGTTGAAGTATAGGAAAAATAGCGATACACAATCGGCTTCATTATCTAACAGTGAGCCTACCATATGACACATTCCTATAATTTAAAAACGGGTGAGTCCGGCGAAGCACCGCTTGATAACCTTTCAACAAGCGAATGCACACGATAACTTTTCATTCAATGTGACACTGTCACAAGAGTTTATTAATGATGCGGCCGAGGCTAAAATTTATACCACGAATTATTGCCTGCTACTCGACTCCGTGACCGAAGCGCTCATTCAGCAGCAGATACTACCTGAAGATACCATTACAGAACTGCTATCCGAACTTAAAACACACCCCATTGATGACAACACCATCATCTTACTCGCACGTATGACGCGTGTTTGGTGTCAAAAATCATAAACGTCACATCAAATACCGCTATGTATCATAGGATCGCCCTCATTCCACAACACCGTCTGTTTGATTTTGTGAATCCTCCAGTCATCAGTTGCTAACTGCGTTAATTCAAACTGATAAACCACATGTGAATTAAAATAAGCGCCGCTATCATCTTTACGGTAAATCATGGCGGTTAAGCTGCAATAAGCCTGGCCAGATTCGATCGTCACCTCAATTGCTGAAAATAAATGATGTGTGTTTAAAGGTGCTAACGCCTGTTTTCTTAAATCTACATACGCCTCCTTTGTATAGCTGCCTGACTTACCTCTTAAATCTTGATAATTACACGCTACCGAATCCATTAACAGTGCTTGCAGCCCCTCCCAGTCTTTTAAATCAAAACAGATCGCAAACTTGGAAAGTACATTAGTTATTACTTTGCTCATCAAAGACACTCCAGATTGAAAATAACAGATTTACGTATCAACTACTTAACTGAATTCTATTGTAATCCAATTGCCTGAATAATCACCTATCAAATAGCCCCCTGCTTATTTGACCCCTCTATTTGTCTATGTTAACGTAACTCAAATATTATATGATGAGCCCATGCCAAGATACTATAAAAAAACACCCCCCGAGCACGATCCACGTGACCCCAAAAAGGTTGGCGTCGTGATGCAAGGGCGTTCACTAAAAGCAATCCTCTCTAAAGCCAGCGTGCTTGAAAAATTTAATATGGCGCTCACACGTCATTTGCCCACTAAGCTACTCACACACTGCCAAGTGATGAATTACGAACTTGGTATCGTCGTATTTAGCATCGATGATGCGGCATGGGTCACGCGCATGCGTTATGACGAACACGCCCTACTGGCGTCATTTCAAAATGATCCCGCGCTACCCAACGTGCTCGGATTTAAATATAAAATTTCACACTAATTATTGGAGTTAGGCCATGCGTAACTTTATCCTCCCTGCCTTATTAAGTATTTTTTCACTGACCACAGCTGCGCAGGCCACCCTGCTGGATATTAATAATCCGCTGCGCTGCCGTGCACAACTCAACCTGCCCTCGCCCTAGATCGTCTCAAAAATAATGGGCGCAGGCCTATCAATACCACTGGAGGCATCATCAAGCATTGTTTCTAGCATCATCGCCGTATCAATATCAACACCAAAATACTGATCGTATGGCATACGTGTTACCTCATTAAGCAATCCGTCTGATGATGCGCGGTGATGTGAATTGGCTGTTAAACTCAATGCGCCTTGCGTGCAGCCATGAAACCCATTCATAAAGGCGATGATCGATGCTCTCCCGATCACTTTGCGCGCTAATTTAATTGCTGCCTCAACCGCACTGGTGCCCGACACCCCTGATGTTGATCGCCAATAGCGCTATCAAATTCAGCTGTGTAGCTGCGTGAATAGCTACGAACTTCTAATTCAATTGTTTTAACATCAAACTCTAACCTAATTCTCTCTCTTAGTGATTAACCCAGTGCATTAATAATGTATGCGCGATTGCAACATCAGGGGGTAACGTGAAGCCTCTTGATGTGTCACCGCCCAATACAGCCTTCACATCCGATTTGCGGACCCATTGCGCATCCTTCAGCTCTTCTTTATCTAATGTAATCGTTTCTTGGTTCGTTTCGATATGTACGCCAATCATGAGGCTATACGGAAAAGGCCATGGTTGTGAGGTCATGTAACGTGCCACACCACCTTGAATGCCGGCTTCTTCATACAATTCGCGTGCTGCCGCTGCCTCAATGGTTTCGCCGGGCTCCATAAAACCTGCCAAACAAGAATAGCGCTTGTCCGAAAAATCAGTGCCTGATCCTAACAAACAGCAATCTCCACGTGTCACCAACATAATAACAACCGAATCAACACGCGGAAAATGCTGCACATTGCAATGCAAACAGTCACGCCGCCACCCATTACACGTAGATTGCGTCAATCCACCGCATTGTCCACAGAATGTATGACGTTTATTCCAATTTAAGATACTAATGGCCTGCCCAATAACACCCATTTCATCATCTGGCCGCACATGACGCATAGCGTATTCTTTCGCATTAAAGAGCGAATAGGCCTCATGATTAAAATCACTCAAGGATAATGCAAAATAATAGTCATTGCCTTTAGCGCCTAGGAAAATCCTATGTTCATGACCATCCATTAAGGAGGTTATGTCATCATGAGAAAAAAAGCAGTGCGCATCATCACCTTTTTTAACGATAAGATGCGAATCAAACGTTAATAAATATATTTTATTACCGTCTGTGCTAAGCACATCATGCAGCGCTTTATCTCCACGCAAATGATTCATTTTATCTAAATTGTTTTTTGAATACATAGTGTCTTCTATCGTGCTCATACCCTACCTCTTAGGCGACAGCCTTATTTTTATTTTGTAATAAATACTGTGTGATTCCTTCTAACCCTTCCCGATACACTGAAATGGTGCTTTGGTTCATGCATTAAACAGCCCCCTGGCCTGAAATGAGCATTAATTATAGCGTATCCTTCTAACATTAAACATCTTATAAAACCTTACCCCCTGATATGTTATAAATTTTGGTTTCGCACCCATTATAATGACGGCTGCCTGGAAATCTTAATGCGTCTTGATCTCAATTAATATAAACTAAATAGCGCGATCACTATTGTATCCACCATCAAAAAGCTAGTAACGAACTATGCCACTAAATTAAACTGAGCTTTTCATGCAAATAAAAATACGCTTTTTCATCATGCTTACCTTATTAATGGCAATGTCATGTTATATCGTGGAAAGTTACGGACCCTCCTTGCCCGCAATTACACGATCATTTCATACGAGCATGAGCCTCGCCTCAAACAGCGTATCGGTTTACTTTATTGGATTTGGTTTGGCGCCTTTACTCTACGCACCCTTTTCAGATACACATGGCCGTCGTCCCGTCGTGATCTTTGGTATTTGGCTCGCATTGGCGAGCTCCATTTTTGCGGTCAGCGCTCAAAGCATTACGATGTTACTCATCGCGCGATTCCTACAAGGGCTTGGCATGGGCGTTGTACCGGGCGTGGTGCGCTGTATGGCCAGCGATCTTTCTGAAGGCGGCCGTAACTTGGGTCGCTTAATGCATAAAAGCGCGATTCTTTTTAACTTGATGCCAGCGCTTGCGCCTATTATTGGTGGTTATATTCAATATCGCCTTGGTTGGCGCTTTAACTTAGGCTCCGTGGTTATTTTAACACTGATCACCCTAGCGCTCACGCACCTACTACTCCCTGAAACGTTAACCACTAAAAACAACTGCTCTACCTTACGCGCGGCACTAGCGGATTATAAGCAACTCCTGTGCTTACCTAAGTTTTTAATTCTGCCGTGTTTTAGCTTAGCTACATTTTCAGGTGTGCTTTGTTACCTTACCTACAGCCCCTATTTTTATCAAACCGTGCTGCACTTAAATGCGCTTGAAAATGGATTGATTGGAATCGTTACCACGGCAGCTGTTATCGGCGGTCACTATATGAATGCCCGCTTACTAAAGCGCTCCTCATTGATGTCATTGCTGATTGTGTCCGGGTTTTATCAATTCGTCGCAGGACTTATTATGTTGCTGCTCAGTGAATACGTTCCGCACCACATTATAACCCTGGCCATTCCTTTCTTTGTCTTTATTATCGGTGATACCGGCATACGCACCAATGCCTTCAGCCATAGCATGGGAATCAGCCACATAACCCGCAGTTCAATATCGGCTATTTATAGCCTCATCCAATTTAGCGGCACCGGGTTGCTGCTGGCACTACTGCTACACATCCACTTGCGCAACCCATTTACCCTAGCCATCATCTTCTGCTGTGTTGGCGGATTTACCTTTTTTGTCAGTATGATTACTCAGCGCGGCAAGCACACGTCATAATAACCTTACGTTGCTGATAACAATAGATACCTGCTATTACGTCTTTTTGACTGCGTTATTCTAACTCGGTTGCAGCTCGCAATCTTGTGTTATATTACTGACATTAGCAGAAAAACTCTTTGGACTCACCCAATGTATAGTTAAATCTATTACTACGTGATTAGCCGTATTCCCTTGTGGATGATGAGTGCCTGGAACAACGCAATTGTCAAGTTTTATAGGCTTTGCTGGAAGGCCCGTGACTCTTACGCTTGTGGCGAACCTACTAAATTTCATGCTCTGAATAGCATCTATCGCACCCGATGCGAGAAAACCAAAACTCGTTCTATCGGCCTTCGTCGTCAAAGTTACCCTTTCCTCAGTCCCATTCATACATCGTTGTTCACTGTCGTAAGCCGTGTCACAAAGGCCTACCACAGGGTCACATAGGGGATCAGATCCTGATTTAGATGAGTCACAGTTGCCGGGAGTTGAAGGTGGCGGTGTAAACGGCCCTGTTATATTTTGAAACTGTTTCCATTGATCCGCCGTAGTTTCTGTACCTTTGGTAATATTCACTGTTACACACGACAACCCCTTGTTCCGTGCTATCTTTGAACAATAATTACCGTCCTTAAGTGGTTTAGTGTTAATCACCTGGGACTTGTTAACAGCATACACAGAACCTAGCGGCAATAAACAGACAACACACGCGAGAACAATCCTTTTCATTATAAGTTTCCTTTTCATTATAAGCTCAAACGAATCAAACCCTAATTGTATCATTTACGGCCAATAGCGACAATATATGACGACACATGCATTACTTCCCATCTCAAAAATACACTTACATACTGCGTGACATTTGAGCAAACTGCCCGTATACTCCCCCTCTGCCCAATAACCCTAGTGACCATTCACATGCCAGAAGAAAAATCGTTTAATAATCTTGGACTTACGCCAGCTCTCGTCTCTGCGATCACCGAGTTAGGGTATGAATCTCCTACGCCAATACAAGAACAAAGTATTCCTGTGTTACTGGAAGGCCATGATCTTCTGGCACAGGCACAAACCGGTACCGGTAAAACAGCCGCATTTGCGCTGCCGATCCTCTCAAATCTCAATGTAGCCACCAAAAAGCCTCAAGCGCTAATTATGGCGCCAACACGTGAACTCGCGATCCAAGTGGCTGAAGCCTTCCAAAGCTATGCTAGGCACATGAAAGGCTTCCAAGTGACCCCTATTTACGGTGGCCAAGATTACCAGATCCAATTACGCGCTTTGAAGCGTGGTGCCCATGTGATCGTCGGCACCCCCGGACGCGTCATGGACCACATGCGCCGTAAAACACTCGATTTAACGGGTGTCAAAACCGTGATTTTGGACGAAGGCGATGAAATGTTGCGCATGGGCTTTGTTGATGACATCGAGTGGATCCTCGAACAGATTCCTCATAAACACCAAACATCGTTATTTTCAGCAACAATGCCAGTGACAATCCAAAAAATTGCGAAACGCCATCTCACTAATCCGCAGAAAATTCTAATCAAATCAAAACAAGGCACGGTTGACACCATCGAACAGTTCTTCATTCGTGTTGCTAAAAATCAAAAGCTTGAAGTGCTCACACGTTTTCTTGAAGTGGAAGACGTACAAGCCGCTATTATCTTTTCACGTACTAAAAACTGCTCTACCGAATTAGCTGAAAAGCTACAAGCACGCGGCTATGCCGCTGCCGCACTCAATGGCGACCTGAAACAATCACAGCGTGAGAAAGTGATTAACCGCATTAAAAAAGGCACGCTTGATATTATCGTTGCGACTGATGTGGCCGCACGTGGTATTGACGTTGAGCGTGTGACACACGTGATTAACTATGATATCCCTGTTGATACGGAATCCTACATTCACCGTATCGGTAGAACGGGTCGTGCTGGACGTAAAGGTACGGCGCTTCTTTTTGTTGGCCCCCGCGAACAAGGCTTATTAAAAGACATCGAACGTGCGATCAATAAACCTATCCCACAGATTGAGCCACCCTCACTCGAAGAAATGACGGAAAAACGTAGTGTTCAACTTGCCGAAAAAGTCACGAACATACTGACTAAAAGTAAGAAATTAGCGCCCTTCCGTGAGATGGTCGACAACTTAATGAAGCAGTGCAAGCACACACCGCAAGAAATTGCTGCCGCACTTGCCTACTTAATCGAACAAGATAACCCACTACCTTCTGCAGAGATTCCTACCGCTGCGTTTGAACCTTCAAAAAGCAAGCGTGGCGGTGGCGGTGGCGGTAGACGTTCATCCGGCGGCCGTGGCAAACCGTCTGGTGGTCGCGGACGATCATCCGACAGCCCAATAAGTAGCGGTCGAAAACGCCCCTCTAATGCGTCAGGTAAAAAAACCGAAGGTAGCGGAAAGTCTGCAAAAAAAGCAGGGGGCAAGCCCTCGAAAAAACCTGCTGGCAAACGAAAACCAGCTACAGGTAAAAGCACAACAGGAAAAGGTAGCCCACGACGTAAGTAACGTTAACGCTACACTGGTTTGAGTTATTTTATAACACCCGGCATGATATTGGGGCGCATAGTGGGCCCCAATCACCTTGGTCCGTATTCGCATTGTAGCCTCATCAGGTAATACCTTATTTAAAAACGCCACGTGGTTAGGCGCAATGGGCAAGCTGCGTGATCAATTGAGCTTAGTCAGTATTTATCAGTATTACCGTGCGCGTTATAACATTGAGCATTTCTTTAGGTTTGGTAAAACTAAATTATTATTGGATAGCTACCAAACGACAGAGCCTATTCATGATGAGCATTGGTGGCTATTTTGTTTGCTAGCTTACGCTCAACTGTATATGGCAAAGTCACTGGCACCACAGCAGCCCAAGCCATGGGGGGGAATACTTGCCAACGTATCGTGAAAAAAGAGATGCTCAGACACGTATCAACACTATAGTGACCCCGTTATACATTTCGACCCTAATATGAAGCCAAAGCGTACGAAGCGCATAGAAACCGCCGTATAAATGGTCAGATCTGCCGGGTATTGCTTGCATGGCCGTTGATTTTAGCTATAATTCAATCAAAATAAATATATTTGTGTCGCATGGCGTGTATCTATCAATGCGAGCTTATGAGGGGGGCACATGGCTAGTATTCGTATCGAACTAAAGACATCAAACCACAGCAATGATCAGCGAGGTGAAAATGAAGGCGATGATGCTCTTAACTCGCTAGGTGGCTATGAAAGTAATGTTGTAGAGGCACTTATAGAGCACCTTAGGGTATTTAAAGAGGGCCTTAATAACCAATTTCATTGGCCCTTTCCCTTGGACTATACGCGAGCACAAAAGCGCACCGCCTGTGATTTTTTGATTGGAGCATTAACGAACGCCGGGACTGCCTCATTCACCTATACCATGGAAGAATACCGCAAATATGAGCGCATATTTTTTTATGGACCTCTTGGTAAAATAGTAAGGGAATTTCTCACACACTCATCTGCATTTATCAATAAATGCGGTAGCCCCCATCTTAAAAAACCACGCCGTCTAAGAGACATTGCGCTGCTCCCTGGTGAGATTACGAATATTGGCAGCCTTCAATTCAATCAATATCAGAAGCTAAGAAACATTACATTACTAATCAACAACGGTACTGCTTCAATTTTTAATGAGATACAGCTACAAGCTCGCGCGCTAAAGTTCTGTGGAACCCTACAAGAATTCGATCAGCTCAGTTCCTATGTTCGTCATGAATTAACGAGCATTACAATTAATGGTGGTGGTGATACTGAGATATCTGACAAAAAATTTTTTGGCTGTGGCAATATACGTGACGTACATATGCATAGAGGCATAAGGCGGATAGGCGATAAGGCTTTTGGCGGTTGCTCTAGCCTAACAACGGTTCATATATCCAATAGCGTAATAGGAATAGACGATGGCGCTTTTGAGGATTGCTCCAGCCTAATAGCAGTTCACATACCCAATAGTGTAACGCACCTAGGCGCTACTGCATTTAGAAATTGCTCTAGCCTAACAACGGTTCATATATCCAATAGTGTAACGAGCATAGGCTCTTATGCCTTTTTTGGTTGCATCAGATTAACAGCGGTTGATATACCCAATAGTGTAACGAGCATAAACAATGGTGCTTTTTGGGCTTGCCTCAGCCTAACAACGGTTAATATACCCGAGAGTGTAATATACTTATACGATAATGCATTTAGAGGCTGCACATCGCTTTCAACAATATTCATTTCAAATGAAGGTCATCTTAATCAATTGAAAACAAGCAAATTACCGCCTCACGTCATCATTATAAACACACAACATATTGCTACTATTAATAAAACTAACCCACCGTTGCCCGTAGCTAAAACTTCTTACAATATTACGAACCCTGATGTTTATATATTTACTCGTTACCGGCCAGCTCAGCAAAAGCAACCTAAAGCCTCTGATGGCACCAATGCCATGGATATAAATGAAGTGCGACTACCCTATAAGAATAATACTAAAATCGTGCTCTCTCAAAAAAATATTATTGTGGGCACTACCACCTTGCAACCACGATTGTTCAGTTGCTCCTTTAAGCAGGGCGAGCCATTATTTACGGTGACTATTTACAACCTGCTTAAAGATAATGTTGAAGCCATGTGTTTGTTCTTTATGCTGACCTGTCGGCTAGACGAGAAACAAGGTAAAAAGATACTGCCTGATGAAATTTGGCATTTAGTTTTCTTAATGGTATTTAGGCCCAGCGGTATCATGCAGTTTAATGAGGGTGATAATAAGCCTGTAGGTAGTGCTTTATCCGCTAGACCTATAATGCCTTCTGCAGCATCAGCGACTTAATTGCTTGGGCTAATATGAAGCCAAAACGTACGAGGCGCACAGAAATCGCAGTATAAATGGTCAGACCTGCCCGGTATTGCTTGCATGTTTAAGGTTAAAAACAAAAGCATCAAAAAGTTGGTGTTGACGGCTTATTAAGCCGTCACTGGAATCGCGGGAAGGAAAGAAACAGGCATTTTTTCAGATTCTTCTTCGAACGTAATGATTTCGTAAGCGCTTTCATCAGCCATGAGTTTCGCCAACAAGCGGCTATTCATCATGTGGCCTGATTTATAGCCTTTAAACATACCGATCACGCTATGGCCCATTAGGTACATATCGCCGATAACATCAAGAATCTTATGTTTTACGAATTCGTCTTTGTAGCGTAACCCGTCTTGATTGAGTATTTTGTATTCATCAAGCACCACCGCATTATCTAAGCTAGCACCTAGTGCCAAATTTTGCTTGCGAATGAGCTCGTAGTCCGACAAAAAACCAAAGGTGCGTGCACGTGAAATTTCTTTGACGTAAGACGCACATGAAAAGTCCATCGTCACATGCTGCGTTTCATCACTAATAACAGGATGGTCAAAATCAATTTTGAAGTCCACTTTGAAGCCATCAAAGGGTTCGATACTGACCCATTTATCGTCATGCTTCACGCGTACTTTCTTTTTGATGCGAATAAAGCGCTTTGCCTCATTTTGCTCAACGATACCCGCTGACTGGATCAAAAAGACGAAAGGACCGGCGCTGCCGTCCATAATGGGTAATTCTGGGGCCGACACTTCTACATATAAGTTGTCGATGCCCAAACCAGCTAATGCTGACAAGAGATGCTCGACTGTTGCAATGCGTACATCGTCCTTTATAAGGCACGTGCATAAGCTCGTATCGCCAATGTATTCAGAGCGAGCCGGTATTTCAACCGCAGGATCTAAATCAGCGCGCACAAAAATAATACCGGTATTTACCGGAGCCGGACGCAACGTTAAGTAGACCTTTTGTCCTGTATGGACGCCCACACCCGTTGCACGAATAATGTTCTTAAGTGTTCTTTGTCTGACCATTTTCCACTGTCATCCGTTGCCAATGATGAAAATGCTGAATTCTATCATACATCCTCGTAGATACAAATCTAAATCCACAAAAACGCTCTCGCAGCCCTTGTGGAATTCGATTATTCTTCGTCTTGCCGACGTAAAAATGCAGGAATATCAAGGTATTCTGCCACTTCACGATCTGCATGAGTCTCCGTCTCATTCTTTTTCTCTTCTGTGTCTTGGTTACGCATAAAGGTAGGACGATCGAGCTGATGATAGTCAACAGACCCATCTTTTACATTTTTAATGGCTTTTATGTGCGCACCGCGTGAAAGACCACTTTTTGACACATTTCCGAGACCGGTCACCACAACAGTGACACGTAATTCTTCAGTCATATCAGGATCGATAACCGTACCAACGACAACCGTTGCATTGTCAGCGGTGAATGATTTAATCGCTTCACCCACTGATTCAAACTCACCAATCGACATATCCATACCAGCCGTGATATTAACCAATACACCACGCGCGCCTGAGAAATCGACATCTTCGAGTAACGGACTTGCGATAGCCGCCTCAGCCGCTTCACGCGCCCGATTTTCGCCACTACTAAGACCCGTGCCCATCATCGCCATACCCATTTCAGACATGACAGTTCGTACATCCGCGAAATCGACATTGATTAAGCCTGGACGCGTAATCAGGTCAGCAATACCTTGTACAGCCCCCAACAACACATTGTTTGCTGCTTTAAATGCATTCAATAGGGTAATGTTTTTGCCTAGGACGCTAAGTAATTTATTGTTCGGAATTGTGATTAAGGAGTCAACAAACTTTCCGAGCTGCTCAATACCCGCATCAGCAACTTCCATACGTCTGCGGCCTTCAAAAGCAAATGGCTTGGTCACAACAGCAACGGTTAAGATACCCAACTCTTTGGCAATCTCTGCAACGATAGGCGCTGCACCCGTTCCCGTTCCGCCACCCATACCCGCCGTTAGGAATACCATGTCAGTGCCATCAAGCACTTCCTTGATACGTTCACGATTTTCTTCAGCAGATAGACGACCCACATCAGGGTTTGCACCTGCGCCAAGTCCTTTAGTGACTTCTTCACCTAACTGAATAATCGTACGTGCACTGGAGCGTGACAATGCTTGTGCATCCGTATTCATACAAACAAAATCAACACCATCGATTGATTCCGCCATCATATGTTCGATCGCATTACCGCCGCCACCGCCAATACCGATTACTTTAATTAATGCATTGTGCGCTGCATTCTCACCTAGTTCAAACATGGGTCGTCCCTCCTAATTGTATCCGTACCAACAAATTCATTTAAAAATTACCTGCAAACCAATCACGCATACGAGAGAATATCCCTCGACCACGACTAAAATTGATAGCTACCGGTGCATTCATTGTTGTTTGTCCGTGCATCAACAAGCCAACACCTGTTGCGTAACTTGGATTATCACGAACATCCAGTAATCCTGCAATATTTTGTGGCGCCCCTAAGCGAACGGGGGCACTGAAAATAGACTCGGCTAACTCAATCCCGCCTGAAATGTTGGACGCCCCACCTGTCAACACAACACCTGCTGAAATTAAATCCTCGAAACCACTGCGTCGTAATTCCGCTGCAATCAAAGCAAACAACTCTTCGTAACGTGCACCAATCACTTCTGCGAGTGCACGACGGTGCACTTTTTTAGGCGGACGTTTCGCAATACTCGACACCTGAATCATGTCTGTAGAATCGATGCGGTCTGGCAAACAAGAGCCGTATTTAATTTTAATCTGTTCCGCATTTTGCGTTGGTGTGCGCAAGGCTACGGCGATATCATTTGTCACATGATCACCCGCAATGGGGATCACCGCTGTATGCCGAATAGCGCCTTCTGTAAAAACAGCAATGTCTGTGGTGCCGCCGCCAATATCAACAAGGCAAACACCCAATTCTTTTTCATCTTCGACCAACACGGAATGACTTGACGCTAATTGCTCAAGAATAATATCACCCACTTGAATACCACAACGCTTCACACATTTTGCAATATTTTGCGCGGCACTCACCGCACCGGTAACGATATGTACTTTTGCTTCGAGTCGCACACCCGACATGCCAACAGGTTCGCGAACGCCCTCTTGTGCGTCCACAATAAATTCTTGTGGCAAGATGTGCAAGATTCTTTGATCGGCCGGAATGGCAACGGCTTTTGCCGCATCAATCACACGATCAACATCGGATTGGTGGACCTCGCGGTCACGTATGGCGACAATCCCGTGAGAATTAAGACTCCGCACATGGCTTCCTGCTATACCAGTGATCGCAGAATGAATTTCACATCCCGCCATCAACTCAGCCTCTTCCATGGCGCGCTGAATAGATTGGACTGTTGTCTCGATATTGACGACGACACCTTTTTTCAAGCCGCGTGACGGGTGGGTTCCA
Organism: Coxiella sp. (in: g-proteobacteria); assembly: GCA_002732805.1. Lineage (GTDB taxonomy): Bacteria > Pseudomonadota > Gammaproteobacteria > Coxiellales > Coxiellaceae. The sequence goes on along the minus strand of NVSS01000028.1, from coordinate 9,800 downwards.
AAGCCAATGATTTCAATCTGTCCTTCATCATTGATTTCGCCGACCAACGCCGCGATCTTGCTAGTGCCGATATCAAGCGCAACAACCAAATTCTTATCTGGCTTCTTAGACATAACCGACAAAACTCCCTGTATTAACGCAGTCAACAAAACATATTGCATTAAATCATTAGTATACAGAATATATATGAAGAGCACTATCAAAAAATGTAAAAAAGTAGCATTTATTGTATTTTATGTATTTACATTTAGATTCAAAAAATTAAAGATATAAACTAAAGCTCAAGATCAAAAACACTACGTAGACTGCGGCGCTTTTCCATTCTTCCAGCGCACAGCCAGCCCATTGGGATAACAAAGGTTCACAGACACAACATCTTGTGCCCTATTGCCAATTACCCGCGGATACAGCTTAACAAACTCATCAAAACGATTTTGCACATCACTGCGGCATAAGTTCACGCGAATACCATTATTCAGCCACACCATCCAAGATAAACGCGGCGATACAACCAGCTTAGTAACACTCAAATTGAGTGATGCTAACTCCGACGAAAACAGAATTAAATTAGATAATATATCACCCTTTGCGCTCATGGGGCCGTCAATTTCAGGAAGCGACTGAGGAATAGTCGACGATGCGGGATAAAAGACATCACCTTGCGTGCTTAATACCCCGCTCATACCCCAACGCGCTAATGGCTGCTGCTCTTGAATGTCAACAACTAAGCTATTGGGCCAAACACGTCTAATAGATACATTCTTAACCCACGGGTCATACAAAAGACCTTGTTTTAGCCCTTTTATATCTAATGAGAAAAATCCACCATGTGTATGCGCTCTAATCGCTTTTCGAATATCAATCTGGGGAATATATTGACCCTGAGTCACAAGCTTAACGTGCTCTATTGGATAATTTCTTGGATCTTGCATGCGCTGCCATAACCACCCCACAACACCCACCACAACAATAAGCAACGCCAGCGGAATAAGGTTAAATAATCTAAAAAACGACCACGGTTCCTTACGTGATGCAGCCTGTAGGTGTTTCGATTGCATACTCCAACCAGAGTTATTTCGGTAACCATACAGTACAGCAAAATGCGGCTCTAGGGAATAGCCCATCGTTTGACGCCTACAAACATCGATACTACAATTGAACTTTTTTCCTCGCCCGTACGGAGCATCATAATGCAAAAAATTGCGCCTGGCAGTGCTGCTATTTTAATGATGCCCATTAATGATCGTTAAACACGTAGGCTATTATAGAGAATTTAGTTTTAGCGACAGCGGTGAAGCCAGCATACATGACCATCCGTTTCATCACTCACTCCCCTTCATTAGCTGGCTAGACACGCATTATAACGCATTATTAATTTGCGGCAAATTAGCACGTTCGGCTTTAATGACAATTGTCGCTATGGTAGCTGTTGCATCACGCATGGCCGACGCGCGTGCTTTTTCACTCATCGCTATAACACGCTGACGATCAGTAATAAACGGCGCAATGAGCATATTCAAGCTGTCCGCAGTTATGTTTTTTTGTTCGATCAATAGTGCCGCATCTTTGTCCGATAAATACTTTGCATTATAGTATTGGTGATTATCCATCGCATGCGGCATCGGAATATAAATAGCGGCAATACCCACATCTGATAACTCAGCCACGGTAATGGCGCCCGCGCGACAAATCACAAGATCAGCCCAACGTAGCGCTGCCTCCATGTCATCGATAAAGGGTAACGCATCAGCGGATAAATCATGCTGTGCATACTGCTTACGAACGGTATCAATATGCATTTTCCCTGTTTGATGCCTGAGACACACAGCATCACTATGATAGCGCTGCCACCAATCAATGACGGCATCATTAAGCGCACGCGCACCCAGGCTACCGCCCAACACTAAAATACGTAAGGCTCCCTGATGGTCCGCCAAACGTATCGACGGCTCTGGAATTTTCAATAACGTATCACGCACAGGATTGCCCACGGTTGTTGCCACTACCGTACTTGAAAAAGCTTGTGGGAAAGCTTGTAACGTCATCTTGGAAATTTTCGCTAAATAACGATTGGTTAATCCGGCGCGTGCATTTTGCTCATGAATGATCAATGGGATTTTTAATAGCTTAGCAGCAATTGCACCCGGACCTGCCACAAAGCCGCCAAAGGCCACCACGACGTCTGGCTTTAAGCGGCGCAACAGACGCAACGCTTGGCACACAGAACGTGTTAACTGAAAGGGCAATCCTAACTTCGCCAACAACCCTTTACCGCGCAATTGAAATACCGATACAACATGCATAGGGTAGCGCTTAGGTACTAATGTTTTCTCCAAACCAATCTTAGAGCCCAGCCAGGCAACATCACACCCTTTGGCAGTCAATGCGTCAGCAACAGCGATCCCTGGAAAAATATGCCCGCCTGTGCCACCGGCAATTATTAATATTTTTTTCATAACCACACACGCGACAACGCACCCACATCACCCGCACCTTGGAACATAACAACATCACCTTCTTGCACAATGTCATTCAATAGTGGATAGATAGCCGCTTTATCGTCCAGGCAATGGCGCGCATGATGGTTTTGCTGTAATTTTGCATAGAGTGCACGGCTGTTTGCCTCAGGAATATCAGCCTCACTCGCCGCATACGTGGGCAATAGTATTAAATATTCTACGTCACTGAGCACAGTCACAAATTCATCCATTAAATCACGTGTTCGTGAATAACGATGCGGCTGATAGACAAGCCATACGCGGCGCCCTGGAAACGCTTGTTTGGCAGCATAATACGTGGCTTTCACTTCCGTAGGGTGATGCCCATAGTCTTCAAAAATAGAGATTTTTTTACCCGCAATATCCACATCGCCATGTGATTGAAACCGTCGCCCAACACCTGAAAAAGTTTTTAGTGCGGCCACTATTTTTTCATCCGAAACACCAAGCTGATGCGCAACAACAATCGCTGCCACTGCATTCATTATGTTATGCAGCCCCGGTAAATTTAACTGCAGCTCCAATACACCTGATGGCGTCTTTACAGTAGCACGCCCCTGCAATCCAATTTGTTGGTAGTCAAGAATGGCATAGTCACTTTTCTTATGCGTACCATATGTTTTAACGGCACACGAAATTTTAGGTAATAGCTGTTGCACATTCGCATCATCTAAACAAAGAATCGCACAGCCATCCTCTGGAATATGCTTTAAAAAAAGCAAGAATGATTGACGCAATTCATTTTCACTACCCGCATACGTTGACATATGGTCACATTCGATATTGGTGACAACAGCAATTTTCGGTTGCATGTATAAAAAAGAAGCGTCACTTTCGTCGGCTTCTGCGATAAATATTTTGCTATTGCCAATATGTACGGGGCTCTTACGATCACAAGGGATACCACCAATAAAATAGGTCGGGTCAAGCCCGGCTTGCAGTAATATATGTGCCGTTAACGCTGTTGTCGTGGTCTTACCATGCGTTCCTGAAATGGCAATGCCGCGGTAATATTGCATAATATCCGCCAACAAACGCCCGCGCTTTACTAAGTGCAACCCCGTGGTTGCTGCCCGTTGCAATTCGGGGTTCTGCTTATCAATTGCACTAGAATAAACCACCATCTCAGCGCCATTCACATGCTCCGCGTGGTGACCCACATGCATGGTTGCCCCCAGCGAACGCAAATAACTCAGACGGTCTGATTCTTTTGAGTCAGAGCCTGACACTGAAAAGCCACGTTTTAAGAGAATTTCCACCAAGGCACTCACACCAATGCCGCCCGCTCCAATGCAGTGGACATGACGTACGTTTTTATCATCAAGTAAGTTCATTTGGCTATTATGCCAAAAATGGGGCGAAACTGATAGTTAACCCTTAAGCGCGCATGACGCGAGAAGACACAGGCACGCGTTGTCCGCTCGATTCGTGTGCTACACGTAACACAATACCAATGACCAAACAATTTACAAGAACACTACTGCCGCCATAACTTATAAAGGGCAGGGTTAACCCTTTTGTCGGTAATAACCCGGCACAAACGCCCACATTGACCACTACCTGAAAAGCAAACCACAATGCCACGGCATAACAGAAATAGCCTGAAAACAAATGTGCGCCCAGCATAGCACGACGGCCAATAAAGAGAATGCGGGACACGAGACAAGCAAATAAACCGAGCAATGCAAGCTCACCAACCAATCCCAGCTCTTCTGAAATCACGGCAAAAATAAAATCAGTGTGTGCCTCTGGTAGGTAAAATAATTTTTGGATGCTATTGCCCAGACCGACGCCAAACCAACCGCCACGGCCGAATGCGATCAAGGATTGTGTGAGCTGATAGCCCGAGCCATAGGCATTGTGCCATGGATTTAAAAAAGTGGTAAGGCGCGCCATACGGTAAGGTGAGAGCACGGCCAATAATCCCAACAACCCCGCAACGACTATAATTAATAGGAGGAACGGCATTATCCGTGCACCTGCTAAAAACAATACCGCTAAAAATACCGCCGTGATGACAACGACCGATCCAAAGTTGGGTTCCAGCAAAAGCAATACGGCCATAACCCCTAACAATAACATTGGCTTAATAAAGCCTTTCAGGGTCGTTTGTACCTCGTCCTGAAAACGCGCCAGATAAGAAGCCAAATAAATAAACGCACATAATTTGATAACTTCAGATACCTGAAAGCCAATGAATCCAAAATTTAACCAACGTCGACTACCGTTCACTGAACGCCCAATGCCCGGCACCAACACCGCCAACAATAAAACAATACCGATACCCAACAAAGGTAAGCTGTATTTCTCCCAAAATTGCTGGGGGACACGCGTCATAATCAATGCAGCAACGAACCCCATGCCAATAAAAATAGCTTGTTTTACTAAATAATGAAAGGGGTAGCCATACTGCTGGTCTGAAATCACCATCGAACTTGAGGCCACCATGACTAAACCAAAAGCAACCAGCAATAGCGTCAAAGTAATTAAAATACCATCAAATGAAACGGGGGCATTACGTTTGCGTTGCATTTCCTTGCTCATCGATCAACTCCTGAACGGCTTCTTTAAATAAATTACCACGCTGTTCATAACTTTCAAACATATCCCAGCTGGCACAAGCAGGGGACAAAATAACAGCACTTCCCATTGTCGCACATTGTCGTGCCTCATGTACTGCTGCTTCTAAACCACACGCATAGTGGGTAGACACCACCTCCCCAAACAGTATTTGCAGTTCATCGGCTGCTGCGCCAATCACGATTAATCGAGAGACATACTGCTTCAACACCGGTTGCAAGCCACTCAAGTCTGCTTGCTTGGCATCACCACCTGCAATCAAGATAATATCAGAATAGCGTGGGCCTAGGCTATTTAATGCAGCAACCACCGCACCCACATTCGTTGCCTTGGAGTCATTGTACCAATCAACCCCATCAAGCGTCGCTATTTTCTCACAGCGATGGTGCAGCCCTTTAAACGCTTTCAACGATGCCAGCATCGTATCCTTTGTTAAACCAAGGCAATGTCCGATCGCTAGTGCTGCCAATGTATTTTGATTATGATGGCCGCCATGATAAGCAAATTCAGAGGTTGCCACCCACGGCTTCGCGTCAAGGCACACGCGGTTATCAGGCGAAATTGAGAACCCATCAGCCAACACATGTCGTGTCGAAATCAATAATTGATTGCTCGGAGACTCCGGTAACACACCCTGCTGCCAAATCTCTGGCTCATCAGCGTTGAGAATAGCAAAATGACAGCCTCGATATACGCGCTGCTTAGCTGCTCGATAGGCTGCAACTGAGGCATAACGATCCATATGATCAGGCGACACATTCAACACTACCGCTACGTTAGGCTTCAATGAAAACGTGGTTTCGAGCTGAAAACTCGAGAGCTCCATCACATAGACATCAGGCGTTTTATCTTTTAACAGGTCTAAAACAGGCACGCCTACATTACCACATACCTCCGCCGTTAACCCTGCATCGCGAACCATTTGAGCCACCATGTGGGTCAAGGTTGTTTTGCCATTGGAGCCCGTAATCGCAACAATAGGTGCGGTTGCTTCACGTGCAAACAGTTCGATATCACCAATACAAGCAACACCTTGCTCAATAGCCGATGCTAATGCAGGTGTTTGTAATGAAATACCTGGGCTTACCACGATTTCATCTGTTGCCAATAATAATGCGGCAGGTAGTTGCCCAGTAATAACCGGCACATCGGGATAAGTGGTTTGAAATGCAGCGAGACCCGGCGGATCGTCACGCGTGTCTAATAGTGTGACGGGCTTGCCTTGACGTTGAAAATAGTCCACACAGGAAATGCCTGTTTTTCCAAGGCCAATGACGACGTTCATCTTATCTCAATTTCAATGTTGATAACCCGACCAAAACCAAAACAACCGTCACAATCCAAAAACGTGAAATCACTTTGGGTTCAGCCCAACCTTTAAGTTCGTAATGATGGTGTAACGGCGCCATTTTGAAAATACGTTTGCCACGGATCTTGTAACTCCCCACTTGAAGTATCACCGATACCGTCTCGGCAACAAACACACCACCCATAATCAGTAACACCAGCTCTTGGCGTGCGGTAATGGCGATCATACCCAGCGTTGCACCCAACCCCAGCGATCCCACGTCACCCATAAATATTTCTGCCGGGTACGTGTTATACCATAAAAATCCGAGGCCCGAACCAACGAGTGCCGCGCAGAAGATTACCATTTCATCCGCGCCGGGCACATAGGGAATCGCTAAGTAATGTGAAAAATCGACGTTCCCCGCAACATAAGCAAACACCCCCAATGCAAGCGCGACAAACACACACGGCATCATCGCTAAACCATCTAGCCCATCGGTTAAATTCACTGCATTACTCGTGCCCACAATCACAAAATAGGCAAACACGATAAAAAATAAGCCCATCTGCGGCATCACTGTTTTGACAAAGGGTATGACCAACTGTGTATCACTCGGCGAATTGGCGGTATAAAAAAGCAAGCACGCCACCCCCAGGCCGACAACAGATTGCCAAAAATACTTCCAACGACTTTTTAACCCGTCACTGTTTTTATAGATAACTTTACGATAGTCATCAATAAACCCAATGATTCCAAAGCCAAACATAACGAGTAAGGTTAACCAGATAAAACGATTGCTGAGATCACCCCACAACAACACACTAATGGCAATCGAGAATAAGATTAATATCCCCCCCATCGTCGGCGTGCCTGATTTTACAAGGTGCGATTGGGGGCCATCATCGCGCACAGACTGCCCTATTTGTAGCTTCTTCAGCTTACGAATCAATGTTGGCCCCAACAAAATAGAAATCAAGAACGCGGTTAAGGCCGCCACAATCGAACGAAACGTAATATAATGAAACACACGCAAAAAATGGAGGTAATGCTCAAAGTGTTTCATTAATAGTAATAACATTTAAATTTCCTCATTCTACAGAAAGCAGCCCTGCGACAACCTCTTCCATTTTCATTGACCGCGACCCTTTTACTAAAATTGTCTGCCCCGGATTTAATTCATTTTTCAATTGATCAATGAGCCTATTTTTATCGTCAAAATGATAAGCGCCTTCGCCAAAGGCGTCAGCGGTTTGCTTTGTAAGATCACCGTAACAATAAAGATGCGCAAGGCCTAACTGCTTTGCCTTTTCGCCAATATCGGCATGCAATGCGAGCGCATTGTCACCTAATTCTTTCATGTCTCCAAATACTAACACAGATGCACTTGCTTTTTGTGCTAATAACGAAAGTGCTGCCTCAGTCGACAGTGGGTTTGCGTTATAGCTATCATCAATCAATATAGCGCCTGAAGGCAACACGGTCTTCACTAAACGGTGTTTTTCAGCAACCGTAGCTTCAAGGCCGGCTTTAATTTGTAGTGCTGTTAAGCCCAAGGCATAACCTGCCGCCGCTGCGGCCAACGCGTTAGCCACATTATGCATTCCCAATGTCGCCAGCGTCACATCAACGTACGTCTCTGGCAATACCAAGGTAAACGACGCATAGCCATGGGCATCCATGATGATATTGTCTGCCATTACATCCGCATCGTGCTTGATACCAAAGGTTAATATACGGTGTGCTTGATTCAAAGGGCGCCAATACGATGCAAAGCGGTCATCACTATTGATAATGGCTGTTCCACCCTGAGACAAGCCTGAAAAGATCGTGCCTTTTTCTTCGGCAATATTCTGCAAGGAGCCGAAACCCTCTAAATGGCCAGGACCCACATTGGTGATCATCGCCACATCCGGCTTTATCATCATGGTAAGCGGCGCAATCTCACCCATCGCATTCGTACCTACCTCAGATATTAAAAATTCATGTTCATTTTTTAACGCTAATAATGTCAGCGGTACACCAATATGATTATTGAAACTACCCACGCTCGCATGTGTATTTCCCTTCTGTGCAAATACGGCTTGTAAAAAAGCGCGCGTTGTTGTCTTCCCACAACTGCCTGTTACGGCAATCGTCTTGACATCACACACGTCACGCTGTGCCACCGCGAGCTGTTGTAATGCTGTTGTCGTATCTGCAACTTTGACGTAAGGAATCTGCACATCAAGTGTGCGGTCTGACAGGATAGCAGCGGCGCCTGCTGTTATGGCTTGAGAAATATACGCGTGGCCATTTTTTGACTCGCCCACGATTGCGATATAAAGGTCACCCTGCGCCAGTGTTCTGGTATCAATATTGACGCTAATAACATTACCATCGCTGCCCATCAATTGACCATTTGTAATGGCAGCGACTTGAGATAATAGCACAGCAGATCCTCACTCTAGTTTTTAACGCACTATTTATAAGTCTAACGTCTCTTTCACCACGATGCCATCATTAAACGGCAAAACTTTATCACCAATAATTTGTTCTGACTCAAACCCTTTGCCGGCGATCAAAATTAAATCATCCTTGCCCGCCAATGTGATCGCTTTGCGTATCGCCAATCGCCGATCAAGTTCAATACACATTAATTTATTCTGATCAATTCCTTCGCAGATGGCATCGGCAATACCACGTGGATCCTCATTCCTCGGATTATCGTTGGTCACAATAACACCATCACAAAGCGCACTCGCAACACGCCCCATTTCAATACGCTTATCCTGATCACGATCACCACCACAACCGAACACACACACTAAACGTCCATCACAATTAGAACGCAATGTCAGCAATGCCTGCTTCAACGCATCCGGTGTATGTGCAAAATCAACCACGATCGTTGCGCTATCAGGCGTCGAATACACCTCCATTCTTCCCGGTGGCGGTTGTAATTGGGCAATGAGTGACGGCATCGATTCAAAGGGAACCTGCAACAGACCCAGTACGCCAATCACGGCGAGACAATTGTAGATATTAAAATGGCCCAGCAATGGCACATCAAAAACGCTACGTCCCCACGGCGTTTCAACATCAACTTTAAAACCTGCTTCCACGCATTGAATATCATGCGCCATAACATCGGCAGGCTGGTGCATCGCATACGTAATCATCGTATAGCGACTCGATTTTTCAGCTACAATTTCCTGCCCAATAGGGTCATCAATATTGACCACGCCTCCACGCAACGTATCACAATCAAATAATCGCTTCTTGGCTGCGGCGTAACGGGCCATATCGCCATGATAGTCCAGGTGGTCCTGTGTTAAGTTAGTAAATACAGCAATATCAAATTCCGTACCATTGACGCGCCCTTGTGATAACGCATGCGAGGACACTTCCATCGCAACAAAAGCCACTTTATTGTTAACAAATTGGCGCATCAT
>NVSS01000027.1 GCA_002732805.1 Coxiella sp. (in: g-proteobacteria) | reverse complement strand
TGTATAGCGGCAACGGTATCACCGCCACCCGCCAGTGAGTAAGCGCTTGATTTAGCGATCGCGTCACCCATGGCACGCGTACCATCAGCAAATCCGGGGAATTCGAAGACCCCTACGGGGCCATTCCACAAGATGGTGCCTGCCGCCGCCATCAAATCTGGATACGTCGCCATGGTCATTGGCCCGACATCCATAATCATCTCATCATCAGCCACCTCTGCTAAGGCACGAATCACACGCGGCGCATCGGCTTCGAATTTTTTGGCCACAGCCACATCCACGGGCAACGGTATCGATACGCCTTTACCACGTGCCTTCGTTAACAGTTCTTTGCACCAATCCACTTTATCCGCTTCGAATAAGGATGTTCCAATCGGATAACCTTGCGCGGCCAACAACGTATTCGCAATACCACCGCCCACCACCAACACATCTACTTTATCTAATAAGGTGTCGAGTAATTGAATTTTTGAGGATACCTTTGACCCACCCACAATCGCAACCAACGGGCGCTTAGGATCGTCTAATGCTTTATGTAATGCTATTAATTCAGCTTCCAATAAAGGCCCAGCACACGCTATCGTTGCAAATTGTGCAACACCAACGGTCGACGCCTGCGCACGGTGTGCCGTACCAAACGCATCCATCACAAACACATCACATAACGTTGCCATTTTTTTGGCAAGTGTGTCGCTATTTTCTTTTTCGCCTTGTTCAAAACGCACATTTTCACAAAGCACAATGTCACCCGGCGTCACGTCCACACCGTTCAACCAATTTCGTTGCAACGTCACTTCTTGACCTAATGCCGTGGACAACGCCGCCGCTACCGGTGCTAATGACAACGTTTCATCAAACTGCCCCTCTGCTGGACGACCCAAGTGTGACAATAAAATGACGGCTGCGTTTTGCTTGAGTGCCTGACGAATGGTTGGCAAGGCACGTTGAATACGTTCATCATCAGCAATCACGCCATCCTTCAACGGCACATTAAAATCTTCACGGATCATCACCCGACGATTGACTAAATCAACCTCCGACATCTGCAGCATGGCTCGTCCTTATATCCTGGGAAAGCGGCATCTTAGCATTATTAGACCGTGCTGACACTACGCGCTTAACCTATTGATTTTAAATAAAATTACACTATATCACAAAAATCGTGTAATTCTATGATTGGATCATAAAATTACACGATAAATGACTTTGCTTGAATCAACCAGGCAAAATGGATTACTATACGTCCAGCGCTGACCCATTAGGCAGCGACTTGTTTAACATGTACAGTTTATGAGGACTTGATCGATGAACCGACAGGTACCTGCCGCCTACGCCATTATTGGCAAGGGCCGCGTTGCGACACATTTTTGTCATTACTTTGATTTGTTGGGCTTGCGCTATCAGCAATGGCACCGCCAACAACCATTTTCACGTCTTACTGAGATTCTAACGCATGCATCCCATGTATTAGTGCTGATTTCTGATTCACAAATTGATCCCTTCATTGAGCAACAGTTAGCGGGAAAACACACGGTTGTACATTTTTCCGGTGCTCATATCTCAGACGCTGCTTTCACGGCACATCCGTTACAAACGTTTCCATTGACGCTATACACGCTTGAACAATACCAACAAATACCCTTTATCATTGAGATCGAAGGGTTACCCTTTGCTGACTTACTACCCGGTGTGCCCAATCCACATTATGCCATCAAGCGCTCACAAAAACCGCTCTATCATGCGCTGTGCGTCATGGCGAATAATTTCACGACATTATTGTGGCAAAAATTAATCACCGAATTTGAAACCACCTTAGGGATAGAGGCATCCGCTATCACGCCTATTCTTAAACAAACCTTTGCCAACCTCGACGCTGATCCTGCTAATGCCCTCACCGGGCCTATCGCACGCGGCGACAAAACAACACTTACCAATAATTTAAATGCATTACGCGGTGACTCCTTCCACGCTATTTTTAATGCCTTTATTAACGCACATGAGGTGACCCATGACCGTACCTAAGTTTCAAAAAATGAAAAGACTCCAGGAAAAAATTACGATGATCACCTGTTACGATCACCCCAGCGCCTGTATTATTGATGAAACAGCTATTGATCTTATATTAGTGGGTGATAGCGTCGCCATGGTCGTACACGGCTATCCTGATACCACGCACGCCACTGTCGACATGATTGCCTTACATACAAGTGCATCACGCCGCGGCACCTCTAAATTTATCGTTGCTGATATGCCGTTTATGAGTTACCGAAAATCGCGCGAAAACACGCTGGATAATGCACATAAGCTCATTATGGCAGGCGCCAATGCCGTCAAACTTGAAAGTGCGCTTGGCAATCTTGATGTCATCACACAAATGGTCGAGTCGGGTATTCCGGTGGTCGGTCATCTTGGACTTACACCGCAACACATCAATACCCTGGGTGGTTTTAAAGTACAGGGGCGTGACGCCAACGCACAAGCGGAGCTGATTGAACAAGCCAAACAACTCGAGGCAGCGGGTTGTTTTATGCTGGTACTCGAATGCGTCCCGGCACACCTTGCCAATAGCGTCACCGAACAATTAAACATACCCACCATCGGCATCGGTGCTGGACCACAAACGGATGGTCAAGTGCTCGTGTGGCATGATCTACTCGGCATGCAGCAGCACTTAAAACTTAAGTTTTTAAAGAAATACATGAACGGTTTTTCCCTTTGTAAACAAGCAATCGATGACTATAACAACGACGTCAAACAAGTGGCGTTTCCTGATATCCAACAACATTGCTTCTAATACGATAGGAACGACACATGAAGATTATTAAGTCTCCCACTGAATTTATGGCCTATCGACGCACATTACCCTCAGCGCAACCCATTGGCTTTGTGCCCACAATGGGCTGTTTGCACCCGGGACATGCGGCACTGCTGCAACAATCATGCACTGACAATGAGGTGACTGTTTTAAGTATATTCGTGAATCCAACACAATTTAATAATGCGTCAGACCTCACCAATTATCCCATTACGATTAACCAAGACCTTGCACTTGCTGAGTCCTTAGGTGTTGATTGTGTCTTTATGCCAACGCCGGAAGCCATGTATCCTGATAAGTTCCACTACAAGATGATAACAACCGACCCGTTATCGACACGCCATGAAGGCGAACACCGGCCAGGGCATTACGATGGCGTACTCAGTATTGTGTTAAAACTGCTGCTCATTGTAAAACCTCAGCATGTTTACTTTGGCGAAAAAGATTTTCAGCAAGTCACCTTTGTTCAACGCATGAGCGCGGCTTACTTTCTTGATTGCGATGTGATTACTTGCCCTACCGTGCGCGAAGCATCGCAGCTACCCTTAAGTTCGCGCAATGCACGCTTGAATGATGAACAGCGCCAACGTGCCGATCGTTTTGCTACTATTTTACATAACGAAACGGATGTTGAAAAAATCAAACAACAGCTTACCGCTGCGAATATCGAGGTTGAATACGTTGCGCAAGAAGGTGACCGCCTATTTGCTGCCGTACGCATCGATGATATTCGACTACTCGACACCTTTGAAATAAAACAGGAAGCAACATGTTCATAACCACCTTAAAATCTAAGATTGCCTACGCGAAAGTCACGCAAAAAGATCTGTTTTACGTCGGCAGCATTACGATCGATAGCGATATCATGCAACAAGCGAACATTCGTGCTAACGAAAAAGTACAGGTTGTAAATTTAAATAATGGCGAACGCCTCGATACCTATGTCATTGAAGGCGCTCCAGGCAGCCAAATTTTTGGGCTTAATGGCCCCGCCGCGCGCAAATGTGAAATTGGCGATGAAATTTTTATCATTTCCTATGCCAGCATTGATGCGCGCGAAACGTTAAAGCCTATTGTTATTGACCTTAAAAACGAGATTGAAGCTTATGATACTGTGTCTTGATATTGGTAACTCGCATATTTTCGGCGGTGTTTTTAGGGATGATGCATTGCAATGCTCCTTTCGCTACCCCGCCACCACCCCCGTCACGTCGGATCAATTTGGCCTATTTTTAAAAGGTGTTATTCGTGAAAACGCGTTAGATCCCAGCCACATTGATGACATTGCGATAAGCTCGGTGGTGCCCTCGCTTGAGTACTCCGTCAACGCGGCATGTATTAAATATTTTAGCATTACGCCTTTACAACTCAAGCCTGGCATTAAAACTGGCATCAAACTTAAAATCAAAAATACGCATGAAATTGGTGCTGATCGCATTGCCAATGCGATTGCCGCCGTTGCGCATTTCCCACATAAAAATGTGATGATTATTGATTTTGGCACGGCCACTACCGTGTGTGCGATTAACGCCAACAAAGAATACTTAGGCGGCGCCATCATGCCGGGCATTAAAATATCAATGGACGCATTGCATACGCATGCGGCGCGCCTCGCCCCCGTCGATATCGTCATCCCCACTGAAGTGATTGGCACCACAACTGAAAGCAATATTCAATCTGGCCTTTATTACAGCCAGCTAGGCGGCGTATCCATGATGATCGAGCAAACGTGCCAAACACTTTTCAATAAAGATAAGCCGATCATCATTGCCACCGGCGGCTACGCACATTTATTTCAAAACACACCACTTTTTGATGTGATGATTCCCGATCTGGCGCTGCAAGGACTGCGTATCATGATCAAAACACATCACGTACAACGCATGAATGCATAAGTGGGTGCTGGCTCCGAAGCTAATGATGATGGTGCAACTGCCGAATACGCCGGTGGCAATGATGATGGTGCAAGCTCTAAAATGGTATGCGACCCTATGCAATCATAGCGTGGTGGTACAGGCCCAGGCGGCTCAGCCCCTTCATAACGTACTGCAATACGTTCGGGTTGATCACTGTGCGCCTTTGCCGTCTGCCAAAACTGTGTGTTTACCGACTGACAAATAGCGCCGCCTACAGACGCATCTTGTCGTTTTGCTACTTTTTTAAAGGTACGATCAACTTGCTGCTGCTGCCTGTTCTTATGCGCTTTATAAGCATAAAAGAATAAGGGCACTAGTGCTATGGCCAGCAAGCTCCCCAACAATGCACCTGTCAAGCCGCCAATGACGGCACCCATATTTTGCGCAATCGACAATGCGGCGCCATGAGAGATCACCGTAGCAGTAACTGCTACAGCAACGGAAACCGCAATAAAACCTACCAGCGCACACGTTGTATATATTCTTGCCGGCCAACCACTCTCACGATACTCGTCCCAATATTTAGATTTAGCAGCAACGTGATTGCGTAACGTGTCAGCACAGAGTGACGTGCATGCCGTTACCGTTTTGCGGGTTTCTGGATGAAAGGGCTTATTATCGCAGCTCACCATTTCCCAATGAGTTAATAAATTAGGTAACTGATCCGCTAACCATACCGCTTTGCTAACCTCGCGGTGGAGGTTTTCATTAGCAACCGTACAACTATAGTCTGGATCTTCCTCATCACCGCGATCCACATTTAGGCCCAATAAATCCGAATAAAGTTGAAATGCCCATTGATTTGTTTGATCAGCCAAAATAGCTAACGACTCATCATTCAGTGCCTTTTTAATTATGTCAGCCTGTGGCGCTTCTGCAGATGCAATCAGTAAATGGAGTGCTAAATAGTGGCGGTAATTATTAGGATATAGCGTCGTTAAATACTCATGAATCTTACTTTTTTCGTCACTAAACTCATTATCACACTCATGATAACCCCTTATATCCGCCCTCTCTTGATTTTCAGCCCGCGCTTGAATATAGGATTTTAATTCACTAATAGATGTTTCAGTCCGACTCATATTTCCCCCAGTAGCATGATGTAATTATTCAATGATTATACATATTCTTTTAAATTAACCAACTAGTGGCGGCATTCAATAACATGTTAAATTCAATGAGTTACGATGTATTTTATATAAATCAATAGGTTATAATGTGGCTTGGTTACACATAGTTACACTTTTCATGTGTTCATTTAATGTTTCCCTAAGGCTGTATGTATATAATTTGCCTTAATACCTCAGGGGGGGGGCTAAGTACCTGCTCTGCATAAGGAATTATGCAGGATTTGCTTTGTCGTAAGGGACGCATCCTGACCCAAGAGGCCGTAATATGAAAAAGTTACCGAGTATTATTATACCCGTCTTAGCACTGTCATCTGCATCAATTTTTGCGGCTGCACCTGCTGCACCCACTCAAATTACGTTTACACAAAAATCCACTAGCTCGTATGTAACCTCGACAGCCGATCCCTTTGCACTAAGTGCAACACTTCATGTGACGCTGCCAAGCACGGCACCTAAGGGTAGTAGCGCCACTGCATGGGCTGACTGGGCTAGCAAAACAATTGATATGTCCTATACGGCAGCCTATGGCACGCCTCAGCCAAAAACAATTACCGTGGGCATTTCATCCGCAACACCTAAACCACCACCCAGCCCCACACCACCGCCTGGCCCAACGCCAGGAAAACCTGGGCAGCCTGTTGCGCCATCAACGTTACTCATTACACCAGCAACGGATTCTGCTGCGCGTAAGCCAACCATTGGCAAAGAATACGGCCATATACAATACCGCATGTGGTATGGCATAAATGCACAATACCTTGATGTCTTCCAAGACGGTCAAAAAATATGTCTTGGTCTCATACCGACAACAGGTACGGCCACAATCCCAACAACGTGCACCCATAGCTACACATTTCCAAACTATTCAAAAGGTAGTACAGCACAACAAGTTGCAGACCTTGAATTTGGTCCTACTACCATTACCAAACACAAATACCACTTAGTTCTCACGAATGAAACGGGACAAACCCTTAAAGATTTCGATGTCAATTTGGCACCTAAAGGCGCCACACTATCACCGATTTCAATCAAACAAGATCCTGCCTCAGCTGGAAAAACGACTGCTGATACAGACATGTCGCAAGCGCCCAATGTTATCATTAATGCGGCAAGCACAGCGTTTAAATTTAACCTAGCAGACGCTAGCAAAGTGGCGGGTAATAGCAAAATATTTACGTTAGCATGGAGTAACCCTGGGTTATTCACGAGTGCTCCTACACAAACAGATGCGACCGGTTCATTTACAGTGACTGCAAAATCGACCGTGCCTGGACGTACGTCCTTACGCATCACCGATACAAACGGTAATGTGCGCTACGTTGGTTTCACTATTATCAATCCTGAATTCACAACAGACCCTACCAAACTGACACCTGCTCAACGACTTAATGATACGTTGCCAAACTACGTTGCAATGGGCTCAATGACGGAAGACAACTCCGATGCAATCAACTATTGGCGCCATTTTGATTCCAGTACACCTGATAAAAACCGCCGTGTTGATATTCGCTATATCTACCTTAATCAATGGTCTAATGGTAATCCAGATGGCTGGGCGAGTCGCGAACAAAACTTCGTCGATAATGGACTTAAATTGGGTCAGACACCTTTCTTTGTAGAATACAATGTGAATGGTGGCCAAGATAACCAACAACACATTTATAACAACTTGCAAGACCCTGCTTTTATGAGCAAATACTTTTCTCATCTCGCACAAGCGGCTCAAATAGCACATCGTGAAGCAGGAAATTCGCCTGTTGGCTTCATCATCGAACCTGATATGCTGGGCTATATGTTACATGACTTGAAAAAGCCGGTGACGATGCCTGCTGCGGGTCTTGCCGCTATTTACAAATTACAAGCGCCGCTTGATCCATCAACTATCAATGTGCCTTATTCACAAACACAAAACATACCACCTCAAACAGCGTTAGTGGATCAGTCGAAACATAACTTCCCTAATACGTTACAAGGGTTTGTACAAGCTGTTAACTATGTTTTGTGGAAATACTCGGGTAGCACAGCCGTTGTTGGATGGCAGATGAACCTATGGGCATCACCTGACAACGTAGCGCCTGGCATCATTCATAGCTCTCGCGCACTTGCTGTTAAAGATGCCAAAGAGCTCGCTGCTCAAGGTCAAAGCTTAGGTATTCGTCCGAGCGCAACACCACAACCTTGGGATAATTCATTTATTTCAATTGATAAGTACGGACTTGATGGTGCTGGTTTTCATGCACAAGATGCAAACAGTCCTGTTGAATCCTATTGGTTCTGGAATGCCAATCTATATGATAACTACGTCGCATTTGCCAGCAACCTCGCTTATCCCAATCAATCCGGCGTTACTAACTTGCCGATCGTTTTATGGCAGCTACCGGTTGGTCATTTAAACGGCAACCAAACATCATCGCCTTATACAGGCGCACCCTTTCTTAATCTGAAAGACGTGTCTACCCTTTATGAAGGCAGCTCTGCACCGTATTTCTTAGGTGAAAAATTTACGGTAGGTACGCCGTCAACCGCGCACACAGCAGCGTCTAACGAAGCGACAACCTGTCACGTAGGTGGTCAAAAAATGCCTTTCTTTGCCTGCCCAGATAATGAAAGCGGTGTCACGACATCAGGATCGAACGTTACCTGGAATAGCCACATGCAAGGTGCTGCTAACGCCCACGTCGCTGCCATACTGTTTGGTGCGGGTGTGGGTTCGTCAACGCATGCGCATCCTATTACAGCGAGCTCGCCTGTGCTCAATAAAACAAGCGATCCCGATACCTTCGCTAATACACCTGACGGCAACTGGTTTATGTATCAACTACAACAATACTACAAAAATCCAGTCAATCGCATAACGTAAAATAGCACGCAGGAAACACCATCTAAAACGCCGCTTCTTGCGGCGTTTTTTTTATAGTATTCGGCGCCACAATGTAGCATGATAACCATTGACCACTTGCCAGGGAAAGAAGGTTAACGTGCCACTCCAATCAGAGCTCACATGCTACAAGCGGATTTTAGCTGAGTTTGAGTATATTGCCCGCACATGGCAAGCGCCCCACAAGCGTCGCAAGATCGTCTTTGCTGATCTTACACTGGCTGACATCCTGATGCATAAAAAGAAACTCAGCAAAAAGATGGCGGCATTACTTAAAAAAGAAGCGTACCTGTTTTCGCCACTCTCTCAAAAAACAATAAAGATCGGCGATAAGGTACGCACTATATTCCCTCTGCCCGTCATGGACTATATCGTTCAGCGCATCTTACATCAGCACTTGATGCAGCATTACGACCCTCAATTTTCGAACCAGCTATTCAGTTATCGCAAAGGCAATTCTGCCCAACAGGCCACCCATTACTTTGCAAACTACATTCGGCAACAGACACATAACAAGCGCGTTGATCTTTATAGTTATCAAACCGACCTTTGTAATTACACCGATAGCATTCCGACACATGATAAAGCCCCACTTTGGGCCTTACTTGATTCGGTTTATGACACCATGGATATCACGCCTTATCATAAAGCACTCATCAAAGCGGCTATCCGACCCTATGTTCAACGAGACAATAGTCCTACGCCCATGCCTTTGCAGCAGGGCACACCAATGGGAACACCGCTGACGGCGTTTATTGCCAATCTCTACTTGTCGGCACTTGATCACAAACTAAACGCACTACCCGGTGGTGCTTATAGCCGCTTCGGGGATGATATTATATTTTCACACCCCAATAAAGATATCGTACTGCAACAAAAAAGCGTTATTCGCAACGATTGCGCTTCACTAGGATTAACTATTAAAGCTGAAAAAGAACACCTGACCTACCTGTCTATTCCTGGGCGCCCGTGTGATGACCCCCAATTTAAAGGGTGCTCTGCAATCACTTACTTAGGAATCTGCATTAATGCCACCGCCACGATCACATTCAAACACAATAAATTACATCAGCTGATTTGTGACATACGCTGTCGTATCCACACAACCGCAAAATTATTGCAACACCATACTAAGCCACAAAAAATACACGGCATTTGCCATATGATCAGCAACCTTCTGACCAATGACACATGGCTCACTCAACATGCCATAACGAACGACATTCGCCGTATTAATGATCGCCATACGCTTAAACAGATGGATTATCTGATTGCACTTGAAATCGCTAAATGCGTCACTGGCGTCAAATCTGCAAAAGCGTTTCGTTACCTCCCGTATCAAACATTACGACATCATTACGGCCTCATATCGATACTCACCATTAAAAATAAGCAGCTTATTAATGATTGCGCTTGAGCAAACACTCGCCACACTAGCATACCGAAAACGGGCTGCGGTTTCTGCGCTCAACTGCTTTTTGATGTGGCAGCCCTACCGCTACCTCATGTATCGTCTACGCTATGTCATCGCACGAATTCTCATCGATTGCATCACGCACGTTGTTGAATTTTATTTGATTCTTCATTTTCTAAATCGCCACAATGCTTTTTTCATCATTCTACTACGCATCGTGTCACATATGGCCTCAGGTGCTTGGTGGGGAATACTCGAATGCATGCGTGAAAAAATACGCTTGCTCATGCAGCAACGCCAAAAAGACAAAGTCGCCTTGCTTATTAAACAATGGATTAACCTCGCGCTGATTATCTGTGGTCTTATCATTGGCTTACTTATTGTGCCGCTATTCAAATCCACCTCATTGCTTACAACGTGGTACATCATCGCCATTGGCTTACAATTACAAATTCGCCTCATCAGCCAAACGCTGCATTCTGGCGCGTTCGCCTTTACACGTATTTATCGCCCCTTTTACAGCATGCTCCTGCCGGATGCTGCAAGTCTCTTCAGCCTATTGATCACTCTGCCTTTGTTACATGCCGCGAGCCTCCCGTTTGCTAGCTTTAGTAGTGCGCTCATTAGCCTTTGGATCTCTATACATTTTAGCCAACGCATGCTCGATACACATCGCATACACCCCTTCAAATACAATAAACACACACGGCTAAAAGCCGCATTAGATAGCTTACGCTTCAATTGCATCCAATCCACGCTGGGAGGATTACTACTTAAAACAGAAGGGTTCTTGATGCTATTTTTAGCCTGCCGCTCATTGCATCAAGCGCAGAAATCGCTCCATTTTTCGTATTTACTACTACCGCTAATTGCCGCTAGCTTTAACTGGTCAAAAACATTTTATTTTGATTACAAAAAATTAACACACCCTATTTTCAAAAACATATCAAAACGATTTCATCGTTACTTAGAACTGGTTCCGTTTATTATTTCATTACCACTGACGCTTTTTGCCTGCTTATGCATCACACTTTTTTATCCGACGCCAGGCCTTTCTTTGGCACTATCGCTCTATCTATATTTCACTGCCTGCACGCTACTCAGCTTAATTCAAATTCAAGCATTTGCAGGGCGTTGCTTTTTACAAACCATCGTTATCAGCAGCGCCGCCATACTGACGCTACTTGCTTTGAAAGGCATCATTTCTAATTATACGGATGTATTCCTCCTATTGGCCTGCATTCACATCATCGAAATTATTATTTTAAAAATAACGACATTTAAACATCACTGCATTATTATCAACGAGGGCTATGTGTCTCCTTGGTTTGCACAATCTACGCAATCAGTCCGTGAAATCACACTGGTGAATACAACACTGACAGAAGCACGTGATATTGCTACCAAACTGAATCAGCACGCTGACAATACGGTTAGCGCTATTGCTCTCGATGCCACCACTATTTACTACCGCGCGCAATCTGCCCATGTTATCGAATTAACGCACGTTTTTTGCAATGGCAAATTTCTGTGTGATGAGCGCGTATTGCCTCCACGCCCACAGCCTGCATTATCGAAATCAATGCTCGTTCAGCAATTCATAAGACAATTTCCGACAGGAATAATAGTCGATTACAGCGGTGCGTATTCGCGAAACACGAACCTGCTTACATCAAGCAACTTGACACCTATCTGGCGCAATCTCGATTATTTTCTACGCCATCCATTCGCAATACCCCACCACGGGCCCCATGTGTTTGCGCTTTGCGAAGAAACGCTATCGCTTATTTTTGTCGTGTTTCGTTGCGCACAGCAATCACATCACGTTGCGATCTGGCAGTATCGCCTACACCTTATGAGTCTTGACAAAAAACTAGATATTCATATAGCAAACGCCAGCCAACTTGTTTAAACTATAGCCTATGAGGCGCTTTTCTTACATTAGGGCACGACCCTAGTAATGAGTACGAATAGCTTGACGTTGCGGCGTAGGCTTTTATTCCTAAAGATTAGGTAATATCAAGCGCCTCATATTGATTACCGGTTTCAATTGGAGAGACACATGAAAATACGGACTGCTATACGTGCACTATCACTTAGCGCCCTTACTGGAACAACACTTACCTTCACAATGCCGGTGAAACCGACGACGACCAAGTATACGTAACTCAACAAATATACATCCGAAAAACTTTGCGAAGAGGCACTTAGGACTACTCCCGATCTTCCATCTGGCTGTCTTTGTAGGTACAGCTGTGCAAAACCAAACATGATGGGGCTGGTGAAAGCACATCAACTATGTTGTCCAAAAAATTAGCGGATCAAAGCTTTAGCAACACACCTTTATTATGCTAAAATTGTCCAATACGCTAAGCGCTAAAGGACAGACATGAGTATACGTAACGTCACATCGCAGATAGTTCACTTTTTGATTGCAATGTTAATGGCTATTAGTTTACCTATTGTAGCGGTGACACCGCCTGCGGTGACACAAGCAACGTCGCAGATTTGGAATTTAAAAAACGCGGACATCCGTGCCATCACCCAAACCGTTTCCATGATTACCGGCAAAACCTTTATAATTGACCCCCGCGTGGAAGGTAAGATTACGTTTGTCTCACACCATCCGATGTCACAAAGCGAACTTTACAACGCCTATCTGTCGATGTTACAAATTCTAAATTACGCAGCGATCCCAAGCGGCCATGTCATTCAAATTGTCCCCACGGTCGATGCCAACTCCATGAACAACAAATCAGCATCGCGTAGCCACCCAGGGGCTGGCGATGAATTGGTGGTACGGGTTATTCCCATCAACAAAGTGTCAGCGTTGCAGCTCATTCCCGTGTTGCGGCCATTGATGCCACAGTGGAGCAGTATTACTGCCTATGCGCCGTCTAACTCACTTATCCTCGCCAGCACTGCTGCCAACATTAATCACCTAGTGACCATTATCAGAAAAATGGATAGCACCAGCGCTAATGAAACCACCATTATGACCTTGAAGCATGCGAACGCTGACGATATAGTGTCTGTGATTAGCAAATTAGAGACCAGCGAACGTGCGCTTGGCAAAACACCTAATGTTTCTGTGGCCGCCGATAAAATTAGCAATAGTATTTTGATCAGCGGCAACCTCAATAACATCATGACCACCAAAGCGCTTATTTCTCAGATGGACCGTGATGCCAAAGTCAATAACGATACGGCCCGCGTTATCTTCCTAAATTACTTAAGCGCCAAAAAGCTGGCTCCTGTCCTTAATAAAATTGTAACCG
This sequence comes from Coxiella sp. (in: g-proteobacteria), assembly GCA_002732805.1. Classification (GTDB taxonomy): domain Bacteria; phylum Pseudomonadota; class Gammaproteobacteria; order Coxiellales; family Coxiellaceae. The sequence continues at coordinate 21,952 of NVSS01000027.1, read as the reverse complement.
GCGAACAAGACAGCAAATCAAAAACCGGCACCAACACCCTGACGGCGTCTAAATCTGAAGTTTCTGTGCAAGCTGAACCGGATAATGACACCGCGCTCATCGTACGTGCACCGCGTAACATCATGAATGAGATTGTCAAGATTGTGAAAAGCCTTGATCGTAAACCACAACAAGTACTCGTTGAAGCGATCATTGTTAAAATGGATGAAAGCCTACTGAATCAACTGGGTATCGTGTGGGGCACCGTCAATGACTCGGGCCAGTCCACGGCAGGGTCACAAGGCACCACCAGTAACAACAACACGTTCGCGCTCAAAATGGATCATGGCATTGGCTTCATCGCCGGCGGCAGCTTACAAGCATTAATTCATGCGCTCAACAGCCATGGCTCTACCGATATTTTATCCACGCCATCGATTGTTGTCTTAAATGGTCAGGAAGCAACTATCTCTGATGGTAAGAATGTAGGACTCGTCAATCGTGAGTACGATAATAGTAATTCCGCCAATACTAACGGCGATCAAAACCTAGGCGTACCGTTTAATACCATTGAACGCAAAGACATTACCTTATCGTTGACGGTCACGCCACAAATTAGCCCCAATCATATGCTACGCCTTAAAATATTACAAAAAGATGATTCGCTCGAACAAGTATCGACATCGTCCTCCAGCGACACCAATGACAACCCGGTCATCGATACCAGCAAAATTACGACCGATGTGTTGGTGCGCAGCAATGACATCTTAGTGTTAGGCGGCTTGATAGACCACTCCGCGACAAAACAAAAAAGCAAAGTGCCCATTCTTGGCGACATTCCACTGATAGGGCGCCTATTCAGTTACACCAACCGTGATATTGAAAAACGCGATCTGATGATCTTCCTAAAACCCATAATTTTAAATACGCAGTACGAGCGCCACAAACAAACCATGAAAAGTTACCACTACCTACGCATGAAAGAATTGAATGCGCGTGCGGGTGGCAAGTTATCACCCGATGGTTTACCGGTGCTACCTAACATTCCTCAAGGAAAAACACGGCCACCGCTTTACTTGCCTGCACCTACACAAACCGTTGACAAGAGGTCGCATCATGTCTGAGCATCTGGCCTTTGGCTTTGCCAAACAGCATGGTGTCATTCTCAGCAGGCAAGACGACGACTATTACTACGTAACACACCGGCCCGGTCTAGACGCACATACGATTATTGAATTGCGACGCCTGTGTCATAAACCCTTACGCTTCACTCAAGTAGGCTCCCAAAAATTTGAATCAATACTGACCCAGCACTATGAAAATAGTGGCTCTGCGCTGGAAGCAATGAGCGGGCTTGAAGATAACATCGATCTCAATACGTTAATGCAGACCATGCCGAAAACCAAAGACTTGCTTGAAAGTGATGATGACGCGCCGATCATTAAGCTCATCAATGCGTTGTTTACCCAAGCACTCAAACAAGCCGCATCGGATATTCACTTTGAAACCTTTGAAGAAAAACTTATCGTGCGCTTTCGTGTCGATGGCATTCTACATGAAATACTTGAGCCGCCCCGCGTGCTCGCACCGCTGATCACCTCACGTATTAAGGTCATGGCCAAACTCGACATCGCCGAAAAACGGTTACCACAGGATGGGCGTATTTCGATTCGTATTGCAGGACGCGCCGTTGACGTGCGTGTCTCCACGATCCCAACACACTATGGCGAACGAATTGTATTGCGCTTACTGGACAAACAAAGTGCGCCCTTAGACCTTAAAAAATTAGGCATGTCAGCGACTGATTATGAGAAAATGAGCCATTTAATCAGCTCGTCACACGGCATTATTTTGGTTACTGGGCCTACGGGTTCGGGTAAAACAACAACACTCTACGCCGTGCTCACCGAACTCAATGATTCAAGACGCAACATTCTCACTGTCGAAGATCCCATTGAGTATTACTTGCCGGGCATTGGACAAACCCAAGTAAATACCAAAGTGGATATGACGTTCGCACGTGGTCTTCGTGCTATCTTGCGTCAAGATCCCGATATCGTCATGGTGGGTGAAATACGTGATTACGAAACCGTTGAAATGTCGATTCAAGCCAGTCTCACCGGACATTTAGTGTTGTCCACCTTACATACCAACAGTGCCATCGGTGCTGTCACCCGCCTACGCGATATGGGCACCGAACCGTTCTTGTTATCGTCAACCATTATTGGTGTGCTGGCACAACGTCTGGTGCGCGTGCTGTGCGCTGATTGTAAGGAAGGAAAGCCGGCGAGTGCTAAAGAGTGCGACTTAATGGCATTGACGGATGATCAAAATCCAATACTTTATCATGCCAACGGCTGTGATCTATGCGCTCACACGGGCTACATTGGTCGTACTGGTATTTATGAGATTATTGAAATCGATGAAACGCTTCGCACGCAAATTCATGACAATGCCAGCGAAACACAGATGCTTGATCATGCACGAAAAACCACGCCCAGCATGCGTACGGATGGATGGCGTAAAGTAATTGATGGCCAGACCACGGTCGAAGAAGTGTTGAGGGTAAGCTGATGACTGCATATCAATACACCGCCGTTGATAAAGCCGGCAAAAAACAAAAAGGCGTCGCTGAAGCCGACAGCCCGCGTCAAGTACGTCAACAATTACGTGAAAAATCACTCGTCCCCATCAGCATTGATGTTGTTAGCGGCGCACATAACAAACAAAAAAAACGCGCTAGCTTTTCCGCGCTGAAACGTAAGTCGATTTCAACTACAAACTTAATGTTATTGACCCATCAAATGGCCACGCTGCTTTCCGCCGGTATCCCCATCGATGAAATGCTAACGGCCGTCGCCGAACAAACAGAAAAGCATCAAATTAAAAGCATTATTCTCGGTGTGCGTGCCCGTGTCCTCGAAGGGTATTCATTAGCCGCTAGCCTTGATGCCTTCCCCAACGCATTCCCACTATTGTACCGCACCACCATTGCCAGCGGCGAAAAATCGGGCAAGCTTGACCTGATACTGCTTAAACTCGCGGAACATACGGAGCGCCAAAAGAAATTACGCCAAAAAATACAACAAGCACTCATTTATCCGGCTTTAATGACCGTCGTCTCTGTACTCATCGTCGTGTTTATGTTGATTTATGTGGTACCTAAAATCATTAATACCTTTAGCCAGGTCAGCATCGCCTTACCACTATCTACCCGCGCCTTGATCGCCATTAGTAATTTCTTCGTCCATTATGGCTGGTATTGTTTAGGCGTGTTCGTCGTTCTAGGCTTTATATTTAACCGCTCCTTAAAAAATAAACGCTTTCGTTCACGCTATGATGATTTTGTCCTTAAAATACCCCTATTCGGAAAAACCATGCGCACTATTAATGAAGCACGCTTTGGCCGCACCTTTGGTATTTTAACGGCCGCTAGTGTGCCCGTGTTAGAAGCCATGCGTGCCGCCGCACAGCTGATTACACCGCTGCCTATGAAGCATGCGGTTGACCAGGCCATCGAACGTGTACGTGAAGGCAGTGGCATTGCGCATTCTTTAAAAGAAACGCACTACTTTGCGCCGATGTTTGTACACCTCGTTGCCAGTGGCGAAAATAGCGGTCGTCTTGAGATGATGCTTGAGCGCGCCACGTTATCCCAAGAAGACAATGTGAATAATTTCATCGAAAGCTTATTAACCATATTTGAACCGGTACTGATACTGGTGATGGGTGCGATTGTATTATTTATCGTACTTGCTATCATGTTACCTATCTTTCAAATGGATCAATTTAGCGGCTAAGCTGACAAACACACGAGGGTTACCCATGAAACACTACCGACATATAAAATCCCAGGCCTTTACACTCATCGAAGTGATGGTGGTGGTGGTGATCATGGCGATCTTAGCCGCCATTATCGTTCCGCAAATTTTATCACGACCGGATCAAGCGCGAGAAGTTGCGGCGAAGCAAGATATTTTATCCATCGAAAATGCGATGGAGCTGTATAAACTGGATAACGGCTTATATCCTTCCAGCGCACAAGGTGTTGACGCACTCGTGACCAAGCCCTCATCCGACCCTGCACCGCAAAATTGGAGCGGCCCCTACATTAAAGGCCATGTGCCCAAAGATCCTTGGGGCAATGCCTACCATTTCCAAAACCCCGGCCAACATGGTGACATTGATATTTTTACTTATGGCGCGAAAAACCAGCCTGGTGGTAAAGGCGCCGATGCAACCATTGGTAACTGGGACACCAAAAACAAATCAGCGCAATGAATACACGGCGCCACCACGCAGCCTTCACATTAATTGAGTTGTTAGTGGTGCTGATTATTATCGGTATTGTATTGATGGTAGCACTGATGGCATTTGGCGACTTTGGGCAATCACGACGCCAAAAATTGGCTGTTATAGAACTTAAAGAAAGCATTACGGCGGCGCAACAACAGGCGATTTTACAGCCGGCCGTACTTGGCTTAAGCTTTACCAAGCACGGTTATTTCTATTTACGCTATTGGGTCAATCCGCGCACTAACAAAACAACCTGGCGGCCACTCGAGAGTGATGCCTTATCCAATAAAAATGCATTTGGTGACGGTGCCGATGTTAAGCTCCAAACGCTTACCAATAGTAACGCCCATCATCGCCCGGGGCCACGCATTTATTTCTTGCCCAATGGCACCGTCTCGCATTTCAGCGTACGCATTCATTACCGCGATAAAAAGCACTACTTATTGCAGACTAATGATAGCGGGGAGGTCAGTATTGAATAAACAACGCGGCTTCACCTTAATTGAAGTACTCATCGCCGTGCTGATTTTAGCCATCGCGTTCATGGCTGTCTTACGTACCACCCAAAGTAATATCATCAGCACTATTCATGTCCAAAAATCACTGGCATCAAATTGGGTAGCGATGAATGTGCTTTCAAAAATCGAACTGGGCGTGATCGCCAAACCCGATGATGGCAGTGCGATGCAAGGATCAACATCTATACTCAATAGCACCTGGGATTGGAACGCATCGATTGACAAAAAAGCCGGTAAACGTAGTTTTGAACGCATCATGATTGATGTCTCGCAAAACAACAAACGCTATCAACATATTATAGGATTTATAAAAGGATGAGCCCAAAGCAAGCCCAGCTACGCGCCTTTACGCTATTTGAAATTCTCATTGCGTTGGTGATCTTTGCTATATTGGGTGTGATCACCGCCATTGGCCTACATAATGCATTGGATGCCAACCAACGTGCCGATAAAGCAAACCAACGGTTACAACAAGTTGAAGTGGCACAAGCACTCTTACGTCGTGACTTTCGCCAGATCGTTGATCGTTCGATCACGGACAATGACGGCTCCAAAATTCCTGCTTTCGTGCTCGGCAACAACCAAGTGAGCTTTACTTGTGGCGGCGCCACTAATCCGTTTAGCACCGGCAATCGTAGTAATTTACAGCGTATTGATTATACTTACAGCAACGGCACCCTGTCGCGCGCAATCTGGCCGACACTGGATCGCATCCTAACTACAAAGCCCACGCAAATGACCTTACTCAATAACGTCACGAATTTTAAAGTGCGCATCTATGATAATAACAATCAATTAAAAAACGTGTGGCCACTCACCACTAGCGGTGATCTAGGTGCTAACATAACGCAGATATCAAAATTACCCCGCGCCGTACAAATTGATTTTACCGTGAAAGGCCAAGGCACGATTAGCGATACTATTTTAATACCGAGCCGCGGCATACGGGAGCAAAATGGGACGACACCACCGACAAAAAGCTAGCGCGTTACTAACAGCGCTATTTATTACGGCAATATGCGCTATTATCGCAACGGCGGTGATCTATAAGTTTCGGTTATTAGTGCATTTGGCAGCGCTTAATAATTTTTCAAATCAATCCTATCTTTACCTTAACGGCGTGCAAGATCAAGCTGAGAGCGACCTCGCGCGTTACTATACAAATTGGCAAACACCAACGGCCAATAGCCTACTCACCATGCCACGCAATATCGGGCCGCAGAAATTTGAAAATGTACGCCTGTATGCGCATGTTATTGATGCCGAAGGGTTGTTTAATATTAACATGCTGGCCTCAACCAATAATCAATCGCGCTTCATCAACCTATTGCATAGCGTCGCACCCAATTTATCCCAACAAAAAGCCTTACAGCTCACCCAACATATCACCGACTGGCTATCACTCAGCAATACGGGCGATCAAATCTATGCGCGCCTGCACCCACCCTACCGCGCCGGGCATCAACCCATGCTAGACCTCTCTGAGCTACGCATGGTGGCCGGCATGACACCCACCATCTTCAACGCGATAAAACCTTATCTCACTGCAATCCCTGCGGCGGAAGGCCAAACCACCCCCATTAACATCAATACCGCCTCACCCGGCGTCTTATTAACGCTATCGTCCGCTATGGACATCACAAAAGCGCAGGCATTATACGCCTGCAGGCAAGGACATGGTGTATTTTTAAGCGTAGCAGACTATAATAAGACTTGTGTTCAACCATTAGGTATCAGTTCACTAAAGGATATTACCACCCATAGCAACTATTTCATCGTTGACAGCACGGCGACCACAAGGCACCAGCAAGTTACCTTAAAGAGCATGCTATCAACGGTACAAAACAGCAAAACAAAAGCCACTGAAAGTTACGTGGTTTGGCAAATGTCAGGATAGTCAATGATCGTTATTGTAAGACAATTTGAAGATAACACACGACAGTATAGTGTCGTACAAGATGACGGTAGCGTTGAGGCCGTCATGCCATTGACCACGCTTGATGACTTACCCACCGCTCAAAATGCACGCGTGATCATCGTCTTGCCCGGTGCGCAAGTGCATATGCTGAGTGTCACCTTACCCAAAATGTCTAATAATGAATTGCAACAAGCCGTTCCGAATATGCTCGAAGAACAGTTATCACAAGATATCAATCAACTTTATTTTGCGATTGGTGTTCCTAATGATAACAATCTGCGTCACGTTGCTATCACCGATAAAACCCGCTGGGATGCACTCATCAGCGAACTTAAAGAACATAATATTAAACCCAGCCTTATTTTGCCTGATTATTTATGCCTTCCACTGAGCGAACACAGCTGGTCACTCTATATGGATACTGCGATGATCATGGTGAGAACCGGCCTACAATCCGGCTTCAGTACCGATCGCGCCCTATTTGAATTGTCATTGTCATTAACACTGCAAGAATGTGAACAACGGCCACAACAACTGCACGTTGGTATTGAACCCAACGCCACCGCAGCGAAACTTGATGTGGACATCCCCGCGCAAACAATCAAGAATTCATTCGAAGCACTCATTGATGTGAACACGCTGATCGAGCATTCACCCTTTAACTTATTGCAAAATCAAATTCGCCAAAAACGCCATAAAACACAACAACGCTCGTATTGGTCTTGGTGCCGACTGAGCGTTACTGTCTTTATCGCTGTCTTATTTTTGGGGCAGGTTGGCTTATTTATCGATCTTAAAACAAAATCATCACACCTTAATCACCAATTACTCAGTCTCTACCAACAAGCATTTCCAGGTGCCACGCAGCTGGTGGAGCCTAAATTTCGTATTGAACAACTTGTTAAAGAATATGAACTTTCTGCTAACCCCTTTGTTTCGATACTGCAACGCGTCGCAACAATTAATGCGCACATGAGTGCCATCACCATTAACGCGATCACTTACACCGATAATGCAATGACACTGGTGATTAGTGCACGCTCAAATACAAGCATTAACGCATTCAACAAAGCCTTAACTAACACCGGGCTAAGCATCAAAAAGAACCAAACTCAAACCAAGAATAAAACAGTGATTGAAACGCTAACCGTGGGATTATCATAATGCTCAAAGACTGGTGGCATGAGCGTGAGCAACGTGAACAATATATTTTAATCGGTGGTGGCATTATTGCTGCCATTTTGCTGGTTTATATGTTGATTTGGAGACCGCTATCAATCCACATTGCCGATCAACAGCAAAACGTCACTCAAAACCAAGCCCTACTGACCTGGATGACCACCGCCGACACACGTTTGGCGCAACTCAAAGCGATGGGGTATATCAAAAAAACAAATGCCTCTCAAGCGATGCTCGTCACCATCGAGCAATCCTTAGTGTCTTCTAAATTATCGCCGTATGTCTCAAACACACAACAACAAAACACGCAGCAAATTCAACTGACCCTAAAGCAAGTGCCGTTTGATAAATTTATTGATTGGGCCGAAGCGCTATGGAAATCCGATAACATCGTCGTAAAAACCGCCGCGATAAAAAAAGGCGCGGTAACCGGAACGGCGGATGTGACACTCACATTAATGCAATGATGCGAAATCCACACTAACGAGTGGCGGCTAACGCCGCCACGTGCAACCCTGCACGTTATCTTACTCGCCCTCGCCTTCTTGCAATTGCAGCAGCATCAGCCTTTGAGTCAGCCTTTTGCCGCGGCCGTGTTTCATCAGCTCTTCTTGCGCCATACTGCTTAGCGGCTGCAGCATCTACAGGCCGTCTTCCGTATCGAGCGGACGCAGCTGGCCGCCTTACTGCAGCGTGCGATGCTCGTGGTGACGCCGCTACGGAAACGCTGCTAGCGGCAGCTACCAAAATAAATACTGCAGTCGCTTTTTTAAAGTTCAATGTCATAGACCCTCCTAGTTACTTTAATTCCAGTGAACGGTTCAATAGTACATGAGTGATGCGCACATCACCAGACGATGGCTACTGCCACCCAGCGATGCAGCTTTGCTCTGCAGCGTCATAAGTTCGGACAACAGGCTGGCCGCCCACATCGGTGACATTATAATCCAGACGATAAGCTTATTTTTAATGTGCATCTCATCTAATAACCTCCCTTTTATATGCCTAAAAATTAGCCGCGGGATATCAATTAGAAAAAGTTAGCTGTTCGACCGGCAGCTTAAGACTCTGCAATTGTCCTTGATAACGCAGCACCACCTCTTGGCGCTGAATCGCCTTGAGCTTGGCGCCCCCTGGAATTTGATCGCCGATCTTGTAGACTTTCGCCGGCGTGCTGGGGCTTGAGATAATGGCATAAGATTGCTGGGGGTTGTTAGGTGACAGCATAACACCCTCTAACACTAGCTGTAATTGCGTGGCCGGTAGGTTTTGCATGTTATCATCATAGGTTCCAAATACATGCCATTGGCTAATATTTTGTATGGAGGTCACATGGCCGCTGGCTGATGTTGATACCGAAGATGACGTAGAACGAAAATCACCTGTTAAGTCATAGAGATAGATAACCAACAGCAATGCCATCAGCGCCATTAGCCCTAACGGAATACGATTATCATTGCGCCAGTTTTCTAACATCAAATTGCCTATTCGCTCGTATTGAGCATCTAACGAACCACCATTGTAGCATAATTACCCATTGCTTACTCCCCCACTTATCTCGAGCAACAATGACAGGCTATCACGTACACTGTACAAATTTACTTAAATCTAGAGCGTCATAATGCTATTATTGGCGCCAATAATAAAGCAAGAAATAGGACGAGTTATATAATGCCCACAAAGCTGGATAGGTTGTGGGGGGATTTTTTTGATGGCGTGCAAATGCCATCACCACTCACACCTGCGCATTGCCTTGAATTACTTCATGCAATCCTTCAAAGCCCGCGCCATAGCAACTCCTCGCTGGGTCAGGCCTTTAGTGCAATGTCACATTCACTTGAAGACAAACACGCATTACTACATGCTGCATTGAAAAAATTACTGGAACCCCCTTCCTCAAACGCATCCGGGAAAGCCTGCGTTTATGCCGCCATGATGACTGCCCTATCCGGCTGTTTTGGCTGGAAAGATGTGAATCTTAATTACCTATTTGTATCATCAAGTACAGCGAAAATGCTGGACTATCAAAGCGCCGATGATTTCATTGGCGCCCATCTTTGTGATACCGATTTACGCTGCCCTGCGGTTGAATTGGTCGATGATTTTTCGGGTGAAGATAATCGGGTTATTCAGCATAAAAAATCCATGCGTGTGCTTAAGTTTTTATTTTACGCCGGTGATAATTGGCGGGTACTGCTTGGTGAAAAATGCCCTATTTTTAATAGCGCCGGAGACATCCAAGCGGCGTGCTTTAACTCGGTCGATATTACGCACACCAATCTTTCCATTTTGAACGATGACTTGTTATTTCCGACACACCACACCGATAAAACACAATCACAGTTTAGCTTTATTGTGGGTAACTCATACGATCCTAAAATACCGCTAACGAATAGACAATCACAATGTTTGTTTTATTTATTACACGGCGGCACTGCAAAATCTATTTCGCTACGCTTAAATATTAGCTTCCGTACTGCTGAAGCACATATTAATATCTTAAAAGAAAAATTTGAATGTCGTTCCAAATCCGCATTAATCGAAAAAATTAATAACATGCGGCTATTTTAGCCTGATTCCTGAGCCGTGTCTTTTTTCCTAAACCTAAAAAACCTGTTACACTGCCATGCATCACACAGGAGATTCTCATGAAAAAACGTTTATTAGGTATTTTTTTAGCGATTCCACTGGTTTATCTTGTCGGTTGTACGCAACAGGGTGTACGCGGCAATGGCCATATCATCACACAATCACGAACCGTTTCGCCTTACACGACTATTAATGTCGGTAGCGCCTACAGGGTCGTCACTACGGTGGGTGGTAATAAATCCAGCTTAACCATCACCGCCGATGCCAATCTTGAACCTTACATTGTCACCCAAATCGAAGAAAATACCTTACAAATCACGACAGAACGTCGCTATGCACTTAACCCAAGCAAACCTATTCTCATCACGATTAACACACCTAAGTTAATAGCCGTACACGTGTCAGGCGCCAGTCAGATGACGGTTACAGGCATCACGTCCGCTAATTTTGACGTGACTGTCTCTGGCACCTCTCACGCACAGTTCACGGGTAAAACTGACGATTTACAACTTCATGTTTCAGGTGCATCTGACGTGCTCGCAAAAACGCTACCGGCCAAATCCATCGAGGCACATATCTCTGGCGCGTCGAAAGTAACCGTCAATGTCAGTCAATCACTTACAGCACATGTTTCCGGTGCTAGTACTCTAACTTACACTGGCAATCCAAAAAACGTGAACAACCGCGCCTCGGGTGCGAGCCGCATTGATCATGTGGAATAGCCTAAAAGCGCTATTGGACGTTTTCTGGGCTTGATAATATTTTATTTATAACTTAAAGTGCGCCCCTATATCAATCGCCTCAGGGGGGGGTAAATTATGATGGAAGAGGAAACGGGCACAGCCGAGGCAGCGCTAACGAGAAACAAGCTTGTAGATCAGATCGAGCCCCAAATTTTTAGACTTATGACTGAGCTGGTTGTTGCCTGTTTGCATAGGTATCAGGAAGATGGCTTTAATCTACTTGCAGAAGAACAGCTCGATTTAGAGAATACAGAAAATCGCTATACGACTGTAGAGAAATCTGCCCTTAAAGGCATTCGCTTTTTTAAAGGTATGGCGCAGTTAAATACATTATTCACTCCCTATGAATTAGATGAAAACAGTATAACAACTTACGGCACATCTTCAATGGCGCAGCGTGATCAAGAACGCGCGACAATAATAGGCGCGGCTGTCGCCAAAAGAGCGGCACTTGGTAACCCTCTTAATATAACACTTGAAAGCGTGCTAGCCGACCCAAATTCAGCGTTAGGCGACCTTGTATCTGCTGTGCTTACACCTGCAGAACTTCAAGCCGCACACGTGTTATTTACACGACATGCAAGAGCTCAGCAGTGCTACGGCGACTCGACGATACCACTAGCATTTGCATCGGAAGCTCGTGCTTGTACCGACTTAGGCTATGCGGCCACTGATCTGGATCGACGCTTGTACCAGCCACATGTTGATCAAAATAGAAGCAGTCCCTATTTTATATCTACAGAACCTGCGAATAATGAGCCTACTGCTTTTCAACAATCTGCGGCCCGTGATGATTCTGTAACGGATAGCGAATCTGACGCGGCTGGCGATCAGGAAATCGCTGAGGCCACCCGTGTGGCCACCTGTTTACAGCGCTATATAATCAATAGCATTAAGCTACTTGGTGATGCAAAACCAAATAGGCGCGCCTTAGAGGCGCCGGATGAATTTCACCCTGAAGATCGCTCTTCTACTGTGGCTAAATTTGCCACTCTAGGTGGTAAATATTATGAAGGCCTGCAGGCTCTAAATCGCTTATTCAATATAGACGGCGAACACGGACAAAAACGCTTTGATGATGGCGCGCTGAGGCATGAGGCATTGATGGCCGCCGCAACAGGGAAAGAAAATCTTCTAACCACGCTGTCTAATCCAGGCTCGAAAGAGGCCGCGGCCTTTGTGGCTTTTAATCTTAATCCTAAGGCCATAGATATTAGCCCTGCTTCGCCCGTAGCTGATGATGATGTCGCAGCGACCATGCGAGCGCGTGTCTTTCATGCGCCACCAAATAGCGATACCAAGGGTGAAGAGCAAAGAGCATCAAAGCAAATTAAAAGATAGGGCACTTAAACTGCCAGGTGATCGTCAATCATCACCTGGCAACACGACAAATACTAGGATGCATTCATCATTGCAGTGGCGGTATCAAGCATGCGGTTTGAGAAACCCCACTCGTTGTCATACCATGAAACGACTTTATACATGTTGTTAATTTTGCGCGTTTGCGTGGCATCAAACGTCGATGACAGTGCGCAATGGTTAAAATCAATCGATACTAACGGCTCTGTATTATAGCCTAAGATTCCTTTAAGCTTGCCCTCAGATGCTTTTTTCAAGATAGCGTTGAGCTCATCGATCGACACTTCTTTTTCTGCTGTAAAGGTTAAATCAACTACCGATACGTTAACCACAGGCACGCGAATCGCATAGCCATCCAGCTTACCGCTTAATTCAGGCAGCACTAAGCTGACTGCTGCGGCAGCGCCTGTTTTGGTGGGAATCATTGACTGCGTAGCAGAACGTGCACGACGGATATCTTTGTGATAGCCATCTGTTAATTTTTGATCGTTGGTGTACGCATGGATGGTGGTCATCAATCCTTCTTTAATCGTTAACGCATCATTCAATGGCTTCACAATAGGTGCCAAACAGTTTGTCGTACACGACGCATTCGATACCACCGTATCTGCCGCTGTCAGTGTGTGATCATTAACACCGTATACAATTGTCGGTAAATCTTTCCCTGCGGGTGCGGAAATTAATACTTTTTTAGCGCCGGCAGTTAAATGTGCGGATGCTTTTTCTTTGTTTGCGAAAAATCCGGTGCATTCCATCACCACATCGATTCCAAGATCACCCCAAGGTAAATCAGCAGGGTTACGTTCGGCATATACCTTCACTGCATTGCCATTAATGGTAATAACACCATCACTTGCCGTCACCTCACCGTCAAAACGATCATGCACGCTATCGTACTTAAATAACATCGCATTTGTTTCAACGTCGCCCAAATCATTAATTGCTACCAGCTCAATATCGCTGTGTTTTGTAGACTCTAATAAGGCACGTACGATATTACGCCCAATACGCCCAAAACCATTAATTGCTATTTTCATTATTGCTCCTTTCTAAATTATAATGTCTCAATTGTCTGTCGCTGCAAAATATCGCGTATCACTTCTTTCACATGCGCTACTGTAAATCCAAACTCTGTAAAGGCATCCTTCGCCGGTGCTGATATACCAAATTGATCAATGCCAACAACGGCGCCATCCGTACCGACAAATTGATACCAACCTGTCGTCACCCCGGCTTCCACCGCCACGCGCATTCTAACATCTGGCGGCAAAATTGTATCGCGGTATTCACGGCCTTGCTGTAAAAAAACTTCACAGCACGGCATTGATACAACGCGCACATTGATCCCATCGTTATGTAGCTCTTGTGCGGCAGTCACCGCTAATTGCACTTCGGACCCTGTTGCGATAAACAGGCCGTCTAGTGGCTGAGGCTGGTCGAATACAACATACCCACCTTTTGCAATGTCACCCAATTGTGCTTCGCTATGGGGTTGCTGTGGCAGCCCTTGGCGTGACAGTAATAACGCTGCAGGACCGTCTTTACGTTGCAGTGATGCGCGCCAAGCAACCGCCGTTTCAGTGCGATCTGCAGGACGCCACACGTGCATATTAGGAATTAAGCGCAAACTTGCCGCTTGTTCAACCGGTTGATGTGTTGGACCATCTTCACCCAAGCCAATAGAATCATGCGAAAAGACATAGATAACACGTTGGCGCATGATCGCTGCCATACGTAATGCGTTGCGCGCATAGTCACTAAACACTAAAAAGGTGCCGCCAAATGGGATCAATCCACCATGTAAACTCAAGCCATTCATCACCGCAGACATACCAAATTCACGCACACCGTAATGGATGTAATTTCCGGCTAAATTGGATTTATCCAACACCTGACAAGCCGACCAATTGGTGCAATTTGAACCGGTTAAATCCGCCGATCCACCCAAAATTTCAGGCAATAAAGGCGCCAAACCATTAAGCGTGTGCTGCGATGATTTACGTGTCGCTTCTGCTTTATCAAAGGACAAGGTGTTGGTCACAAATGCCGCTGCTTTTTCACCCCAACCCTCAGGCAACCAACCTTGCATGCGGCGTAAAAATTCTTTTGCTAGCGCTGGATGATCTGATTCATATTGTGTGAACAAATGGTTCCACATCAGCTCATTATCCTGACCTTGAGCACGTAAGTCCCACGCTTTGTAAACATCATCGGGAATTTCAAATGGTGCGTGCGGCCAGTCTAACTGTTCACGCGTCGCTTTTATTTCATCATCGCCCAAGGGACTACCGTGTGCCTTTTCAGAACCCGCTAGATTGGGTGCGCCAAACCCAATGGATGTTTTGCAACAAATTAATGTTGGGCGGCTGGTGTCCGACTGTGCTTTTTTAAGTGCTTTGGAAATGGATTTGTCATCATGCCCATCAATATTCTCAATAACCTGCCAATTATAGGCTTTAAAGCGCTCCGGTGTATCCGTAGTAAACCAACCCTCGACCTTGCCATCAATGGAAATACCATTATCATCCCAAAATACAATCAATTTACCCAGCCCCATGTGCCCCGCTAACGAACACGACTCATGCGACACGCCTTCCATTAAACAACCATCGCCAATAAAAGCATAGGTATGATGGTCAACAATTAATAAGTCATCGCGATTAAATTCAGCCGCTAAATGCTGTTCGGCAAGCGCCATACCCACCGCATTCGCTAACCCCTGACCCAATGGACCGGTCGTCGTCTCAACGCCCGGCGTATGTAATAATTCAGGATGCCCTGGTGTTTTTGAATGCAATTGACGAAAGTTTTTTAAATCATCAATCGATAAGTCAAACCCCGTGAGGTGCAACAAAGAATACAACAGCATCGCACCATGGCCGTTTGATAATACAAAGCGATCACGGTTATACCACTGCGGGTTCCCCGGATTCACGCGTATAAAATCACGCCACAATACCGTCGCAATATCCGCCATACCCATCGGCATGCCCGGGTGACCGGAGTTTGCTTTTTGCACAGCATCAATGGAAAGAAAACGAATCGCATTCGCCAAATGTCGGGGGTCTGTCATGTGGATTTCCCAGTTAATTAGAATGTGCATCATAGTAGCGTTTTTTAGGCACACAATGCAATTTGACCAACTATTTTGCTAAATTCATTAAAATCACCTAAAATGGCACGAATCTTGGGGACGGGGCGTGCTCTGTAACGGACATTAGTCCATTACAGAACACACCCCCGTCCCCGATCACTAACTTAAGGAATGCTCATGTGCGGTATTGTTGGCGCCATTGCAGAACGTAATATTTCTCCTCTGTTGCTAGAGGGGCTCAAAAAGCTGGAATATCGTGGTTATGATTCCGCGGGCATTGCTATTGCAGATGATCAGCCTAAAATCAATCGGGTACGTGTTTTAGGCAAAGTAAATGGCCTCGTTGATGCACTGAAAACCAAGCCCCTCACCGGCACGCTTGGCATTGCGCACACACGCTGGGCGACACATGGCCAACCGAGCGAACAAAATGCACACCCACACGTCTCACAAGAAAGTGTCGCTGTTGTACATAATGGCATTATCGAAAATTACCTGATGATTCAGCAAAAGCTCGAAAATCTTGGCTATCAGTTTCAATCGCAAACCGACACTGAAGTCATTTGTCACTTGCTACACTATCACCTACAGCAAACGCAAAACCACCGCCTGGCCATTCGCCATACCCTTGATGAATTACAAGGCGCCTATGCGCTTGGTATTATTTTTGATGATGCACCGGGTACGCTGTTTGCCGTACGTCATGGCAGCCCATTGGTGATTGGCGTCGGAGAGGGCGAACACTTTATTGCCTCTGATCAAATTGCCTTACTCGCAACCACCAAGCAATTTATTCACCTCAAAGAAGGTGAGCTTGCTGAATTAACACCGCATACAATCTATATCGAAGATGACCAACAGCAGCCCGCTCACTATGAAATTATCACCTCCCAGGCGCAACATGATGACAGCGGTAAAGGCGCCTTTAAACATTACATGCAAAAAGAAATTTTTGAGCAACCTCAAGCACTCACCGAAACCCTATCGAATCGTTTGTATACCTCACAAATTGACGATGGTTGCTTCGGCCCTAATGCACATACGATTTTACCCACGATTAAACGCGTGCATATCGTCGCCTGCGGCACCAGCTATCATGCGGGACTGGTTGCTAAAGATTGGTTGGAATCGCTTGCCGGTATCCCCTGTCAGGTTGAAGTAGCCAGTGAATTCCGCTACCGTCAAGCTGTCACCGAGCCAAACACGCTGTTCGTTGCACTATCGCAATCCGGCGAAACAGCCGACACACTCGCCGCCCTACGCAAAGCGAAAGAAACACAAGTCGATGCAACACTCGCCATCTGCAATGTTAGCCACAGCACGCTCGTACAAGAAGCTGACCTTACCTTTATTACTCAAGCCGGTACCGAAATTGGCGTAGCAGCAACCAAAACATTTACCGCACAACTCACCGCGTTACTGCTCTTAACACTCGCACTTGGCAAACACCACCAACTCGATGCAGAGGCACAACAATCCATCATCAATGATCTTAAACTCTTGCCCGCACTTGCACAGCAATTTACAACGCTCGACAAACAAATTGAAACACTCGCACATCAATTCATTGATAAACAGCAAACGTTATACTTAGGGCGCGGCAGCTATCATGCTATTGCCATGGAGGGCGCCTTAAAGCTCAAAGAAATTTCATACATGCATGCGGAAGCCCATCCCGCCGGCGAATTAAAACACGGGCCCTTAGCGCTCGTTGACAGCAACATGCCCGTCATCGTATTAGCGCCTAATAATGAATTACTCGATAAACTCACATCCAACATTAAAGAAGTCGAAGCACGTGGCGGACACCTGTATGTATTTGCTGACGAAACGCTTAACTGGCACCAAAATAAAAATCTCACCTTAATTAAAATGCCACAAGCGCCACTTTCTATCGCGCCTATTGCCTATACCATACCCCTGCAATTACTGGCGTATCACGTTGCCGTGTTGAAAGGCACAGACGTCGATCAGCCACGCAATCTAGCGAAGTCTGTGACCGTTGAATAATTCATCACCCTTAAACATACTTTTGGCAGACTAAACAGTGATTAATTACAACCTGGAATGATACTAGGATATGAGCGTCTTTGTTTTATAGTCTTATGACATATTGATTTCAGACAAAATCAATTTAGAGGACCGCACCTTATGAGCGGAAATTGACGTAATCTTCTGTTGTTTAACATCCCATAAAATATATTTAAAGGACGGTATGATTTTTTTAATTGAAATGCGCGCCACATGTTCAAATAAATGTTCATTATCAAAATGACACTTCGCTAGCTGATAGTTAGGAATAGCTAGTGATAAATGATGAACGTGATGGTAAGCAATATCGGCTGTTATCCAATTTAAAATTTTAGGTAACACTAAATAACTAGTTCCCTCTAAAGCGCCGCAATAATAATCCCAATTCGCGGTCTCTGACGCATAGGAGTTTTCGTAATTATGCTGAACGGTAAATAATAAAATACCAATACCCCCCGCCAATGATAGTGTTAAAACATAAAACGGGAAGAATAATAGTGGGTTTAAATATAATGATGACAACACATAAATCAATAGCAGCGTTATATTATTATAACACTGATGCCGGTACTCTTTAGACGTTTTCCAAGAAATCGGGTTGAATAACTTAACCGCTTCAGAAAAGGTTGTCGATTTAGAACGGATCGTCCACTTTATAACAAATGCCGCAAACCGAATGGAATCGCGAATAAAATTAAAGCGTGGATTAAAAAGCACATAGAAAAACCCCGCCAAAGGAAAGGTAAGTGGGTGGCGAAATAAGCCATAACATTTTTTCTGGAACCCTGTAAAGGAATCATATTTTTCAGTAGATACAATATTTAAAGGGCCCTGGTAGCGGTCCCAATCACCATTGGTCTTATGATGATAGGCGTGATGTCGAGACCAAACATATTGCGGCATCCCCGTAATAACACCTAACATATAACCAAACACTTTATTAAGTCGCCGCCCTTTAAACAAATTACCATGGCCACAGTCATGCATTAAAACAAAACAACGAATTAATAAAGCAATTGCTGCCAAACCACAAACAGGAATAATCCACGGGCAGCGTATCGCTTCTTTAAGATAAATAGTCCAGACAACTAAGAGGGGCATTAATGTAGTTACTATTTGGAAAAAAGCAATTGCATTGGATTTTTTCATATAGGGGCGCAATATAGAGCGCCAGTAAGTTTGTTTCTTTTTTAATGATGAATCATCCTGCATATCATACTCTATCGTAGATTAATAAACTTAAATTTTCCAATTGTCACTTGAACTTTGTTTTTGAAAATAACAGGGATTTTATTAAACCTGAATCACTTCGGCGAATGATCACATATTGTACAAATTCAGCGGCTATACTTGCTATATTTCAGGCTACATAGTATCACGTAGCCAATGATATGATTAGTTTTAAAGATCGATATTTCAAGAAAACCATCACCTTAATAGCCGTTCGTACATATCTTGGGTTTTATCAAAGCTAGGCGCAAAACCAGTATATATCTGCCCTTTCCTCGCCTATGATCAAAAACAAAATAGGGCTTCTGTAAGTGACATAGGATTCACCTTAAGCCCTTAATTTGATTGTTAATTTTGAAATATCTAACTCCAATGAAGGCACGATTTCTTTTCCTGAGCGTGTTTCGATGGTTTCAAACTGCGATACAAACTCATAAACACTGGTATAATCACCACCTATATTAATAGCACCTATTTCGTCTTTAAGCTTAAGAATAAGCTCGGCCACCTGACTGTGTAGGATTGAATTACGGAAGACATCATTGAAAGCAACCTTGTGACGAAAAGGAATATCGCATAGCGCACAGCGCAAAATCAAATGATCATCGAGCAATTGTACTGCACACTCACCCCCAAGCTTAGACCACGCGTATTTATTTTGTGGCACCACGCCACTTTCCTCGTTTGATTTTTGTGACGGCGGATAAACAAAATCCGTGGATATATAAATAAGCTTGAGCTTGTGCTGATAACACGCCTTAACCACATTGGCCGTACCCACAATATTCGTCTCTAAGCTGAGCATGGGGTCATCATCATTAATTTGCATCGGCTTGGTCAGTGCCGCCGTGTGCACGACGTATCGTGGCGGATTAGGGCCTGCTGCCCGTTCGCCAATCACAGCCCACACCTGTTTTTCATTGGTGATATCCATGTCTTGACGGGATAATGCCTCGATGGGCAATGCCTCCGTGGATCGCTTAACCAGCTCTTGACTTAAACAGCCTGTCCCCGTCACTACGATCATTCAATGATCTCGACCGCTGGAATATGCGTCACAAATTTCCCACCCTGCGCAATAAACGATTGCTCTTTGTTAATAATTTCATCTCTGAAATTCCACGCCCCCAGAAAACAATAATCTGCTTTCGCCAGTAGTGCGCTATCGTAAGGTACAATTTTAATCTTGCTCTTAGGTGTGTATTTGTTTTGCTTGAAGGGAGTCGTATCCAGCACATAATCAATCACGGTGGCATCTAGTTCACACATATTCGATACCTGAATAAACTTGGCGCTGGCGCCATAGCCAATAATTACATTACCATCACGCTTTAACTGCGTTAACGTTTTCTTGATTTCCGCCATGTTGTGTTTCATGACTTGTATGCGTTGCAGTAGTTTTTCATAGGAATCCGCGCCAAATTGCTGTTCTTCTGTTTTATACTGTTGCAATGCTTTCTCGTTGATCGCATGAGTAGCCGTGTCTTTACACACAAAATAACGGTACGAACCACCATGCACTGGGTGCATTTCAAGATCAAAAAGCTTTAAGCCGTTTTTTTGCAGCAGATTGCTAAAGGAAATCGAACTGAAATAAGACTGATGCTCATGGTAAAATTGGTCGAATGCGTTTTCTTTTAATACTTCAAGGAACGACGGGCATTCAACGATAAAGACACCTTCATCACTCAAACAATGGCGCACGCTTTGGAAACATTCATCCAGGTTTTGGATATGTG
Organism: Coxiella sp. (in: g-proteobacteria); assembly: GCA_002732805.1. GTDB lineage: Bacteria > Pseudomonadota > Gammaproteobacteria > Coxiellales > Coxiellaceae. Next base: position 1,277 of record NVSS01000027.1, on the reverse strand, counting down.
AAACCGCATTGGCCGAAAAAATCAGGTCCATTTGACCGTGGCTGTCGCGTATGTTCTTCGACAAGTCCATACCCCAAAATTCATCGTAGGTTTTGTAACCCATCTTATTTGTTAATGACGCAAAATTACTGCACGGCTCTACCGCTACCGTCGTGGAAGATGAGAAGTGTTGGATGAAGATTCCGCTATTCGAACCGATCTCTAATGTTGTGGTTGGGTTGAAACGTTCCTTTAATACGGTGGCTCCTTGTTTAAAATGCGTCACCATCGTATTTGATTGCGATGAGTCGTACACATAATCGTCAGGAAATAACTGCTCAGGCGATACATTATCAATAAGCTGTACCAGCTTGGTCTCATCATCAAAACCCACCGTCAAGTCATAACACGCCACATCATCATCAACACCATTTAATAACGTATTCGCTAATGGCATGCCCTTGAATTTGATAAGCTCATGGATCATGTGATTTTCTCCGTAAATACAATGTGAGTTTATGGTGCGCCCGACAGGAGTCGAACCTGTGACCTTCGGCTTCGGAGACCGATACTCTATCCAGCTGAGCTACGAGCGCATTTTGACCGTCTAATTTAATACTGAATTCTGACCGAGAACAGAAATTTGTCAAGTAATTAATCTGTTTTGGTTGTTTTTTGGGCATTCTGGGTGGCCGAGCACTGCGGCTAACGCCGTCACATCGAGCGCCAACCATCGCTCATACCTCAAACGCAAAGGCGCTAAGGAAAAAAGGACGCTAAGGGTTGATGTGGTATTTGGATTGCGTGGCTTACGTTTTTTATTCCTCTGCATTTAATCGATGCGGTAGGTCAATGCCTCGCTAAGATGCAACTTACTAATATCATCGGCCCCGTCCAAATCTGCTATTGTACGCGCTACCTTCAAAATTCGATGTACAGAACGCACGCTTAACCCAAAACGATCCATCGTCATCTCTAACAGCTGTCTATTTTCCATTGTTAACGTGCAATAACGTTGCACCTCTTTCGTCGTCAATCGCACATTTCTTTTTTGAGCGCGCTGCTGTTGGCGCGCAAAGGCGTGCTCCACACGTTGGCGTATCTGCACACTCGTTTCGGTTGAGACCGTATCGTCACTGAATAAATATTTCGTTGGTACTCGCCCCACAAATAATTGTAAATCAATACGGTCCAGCAGCGGGCCGGATAATTTCGCGCGGTAACGTCGCACTTGGTCGTCGCTGCACCGACACGCACGCTCATCATCACCCAAATAACCACACGGACACGGATTCATT
>NVSS01000026.1 GCA_002732805.1 Coxiella sp. (in: g-proteobacteria) | reverse complement strand
TTCCGTTGCTTTTAAGGCATTACGCGTTGACACAATCGCTTGTCGATCCGCACGGATACGACTGATACCCGAGCTCACACCCAAAAATGCTTGGCGTGTCTGATTGATAACATCACGATGCGTCGATTCCAGCTTACCCAATGCCGTTAAGTAATCAGCACGTGCTTGCCTGATGCTGTAGAAGGTTTTTCCGCCCTGGAACGGCGTCCATGCTAACGACAAGCCATAATCACCCGCTTGTGTTATACGGTTCGCTTTCGCACCACCGCCAAAACCGTTTTGGTAATTCCAATTACGCGTATCCGCATAGGACGTTGTCGCATCGAGCGTAGGCATATAAGCTGCGGCTTGATTTAAAATATTTTCATGTTGTTGGATGGTTGTGTAATTTGCTGACTCTAATGAATAGTTTTGGCGTTGTGCCGTCGCCACCCAGATATTGATATTATCGGGGATGGGCCTGACCAGCGGTACTTGCACCCGCACACCTTGCAAGGTTAAGTAATGCTGGCCGGTAATAGCACGTAAATTTTCAAGTGCATTGTATAAACTATTGCGATCTGAAATTTCATCTGCATTTTTGGTGTCATAACTGGACTGCGCATCGTACACACCCGTGATCGCAATCAAACCTACTTTAAATTTCTGCTGTGCCGTCACCAATTGACGTTTCACCGCTTTCTTTTGTGCGATCGTTAGACTGAGTTGGTCATATGCCTGTAACACAGAAAAATAAGCGCTCGCCGTGCGTGACATAAGATCTTGTATAGACGCAAGGTACGTCGCCGTCGCAGATTTAACACTCGCTGCTTGTTCGCGAATATTAGTCCACGCACTGTAATCGAAAATTGCCTGAGTAGCCGTTAACGTCAGTACATTTTGCGTATGCCACCCCATTCCATTAGCCGCTGGCGGATTGGTGCTTGCATAGACCCGTTCGTACGTATTCAACAGACTAATTTGTGGTAAATACGCTGATACAGCGATGGGTAAGTTTTGCTTCGCTGACCACCACGTTGATTGTGCCTGTTTAAAGGTGGGATCATCGTGCAATGCTTGATTATAAACCTGTAATAAATCATCGGCTTGTGCGACATTTAATAACGAAAAAGCCAGCACCCCAATTCCAGCAATAAATACTTGCTTTATTTTCATGAAAACCTCATTAACATACGTCCCTGTTTATCACTTGCAATACTTAATATTATCCTTGATTGTCAAATAATTAGCAATCTCTATGCTAACTCTTCGAACACCTCGCCCATAATTTTTAACGTCCTATCAATATCTTCGTCTGTATGTGCCAATGAAATAAAGCCTGCTTCAAAGGCGGATGGGGCAAAATATACACCTTTATCTAGGCAGCCATGGAAAAATTGCGTGAACCGTTCACGATCAGTAGACATAATCTGGGAATAATGGGTAACATTTTCCTCTTTAGAAAAGATAAGACCAAACATCCCCGGAAGATGGTTGGTTGTTACCGCTACGCCATGTGCATGAGCGATGCGCTTAACACCCTCTACAAAGCGTGTCGTCAATCGTTCTAAGTAACGATAAGCCGCGTCATCCAGTAAACCAAGCACACTCAGGCCCGCAGCCATCGCAAGAGGATTGCCCGAGAGCGTGCCCGCTTGATAAACCGGCCCTTCCGGTGACAGTTGCGACATAATGTCAGCAGACCCACCAAAAGCGCCAACCGGCATACCACCACCAATCACTTTACCAAAGGTCGTAATATCACCCGCCACACCGTAAATGCCTTGTGCACCTTGCGGTCCAACGCGAAACCCACTCATTACTTCATCCATAATTAATAACGCACCATGCTGATCACATAATGCGCGCAGACCGTCTAAAAAACCGGGTAATGGTAATAGCATATTCATATTGCCCGGAACGGGCTCAATGATAATCGCCGCAATATCGGCTGCATGTTGATCAAATAAAGCAACCACCGAATCAAGATCGTTGTAGGTTGCCGTTAACGTATGTTCTACCACATTTGCCGGTACACCAGGCGAACTCGGCACACCAAACGTTAAGGCACCCGACCCTGCTTTTACCAGTAGGCTATCCGCATGACCGTGGTAACACCCTTCAAATTTAATTAATTTATCACGCCTCGTCACACCACGTGCCAAACGAATCGCTGTCATCGTCGCTTCCGTACCCGAATTGACCATGCGCACTTTATCGACTGAATCAATACGGCGGCAAATTTCGGTTGCGAGCTGTACTTCAAGCTCACAAGGTGCGCCAAAGCTCATTGCCTTGTCTAATTCTGCTTTAACCGCGTCCACCACTGCTGGATGGTTATGCCCGGCTATCATAGGCCCCCATGAACCCACGTAATCAATATAACGATTGCCATCGACGTCTGTTAGGTAGGCCCCTTTAGCCGACTCAAAAAAACGTGGTGTACCACCTACCGCCCCAAATGCACGTACGGGCGAATTTACACCGCCAGGGATCACTTTTTGTGCAGAATGATAAAGCTGTTGCGACCGCTTGGTCACTTGCTTGGAAACAACGTCAGGCATTGGGGAAACCTCTATTTTAACAGAGGTTCCGAGGATATGTGTTAGAAAATAAATTGTCAAGATATTAAAATAAATATCCGTAAATGTTCGGGGCTTGCATTCTTGAATCAATGTGTGAAAATGCATCTCATATTTTTAATGAATCAACTCGAGGTCTCGATGGAATACAAAAAATGGGTATGCTTACTGTGTGGTTTTATCTACGATGAAGAAAAGGGCTGGCCCGAAGACGGCATCGAACCCGGCACCAAATGGGAAGACGTTTCAGAAGATTGGACTTGCCCCGATTGCGGCGCAATGAAAATGGACTTCGAGATGGTTGAAGCTTAAACAACCCACACTCATCATAAGGATAATTGACTATGACAGCTTTTACTCGAATTCGAAAAAACCTACAAGGTAGCGCCATCACTTTACTTATCAATAGGATGCGTGCACAACAAAAATCGATTCCAGGCATCATGATCAATACAATGCCGAAATCAGCTAGTATTTATATTCTTAATACGCTTTCTTCGAGCCCTAAGCTCTCGCAATATATCGAACCAGTTGCACCTGGTTATTTTCCAAACTACTTTATGAGACCCTATAAGTTAAACCAAGTATTAAAATACCACATGCTGCGACAAGAGCACTTCGATGCCAGTGAGATCAATCTGCATATACTCGAAAAAGCACGCTGTCAGTTTGTGCTGCACGTTCGCGACCCTAGACAGGCCACCTTATCGTGGGCCCATCACTTTAATCGCTTACACCAAGACCCCATGGCACCTAATTACACAAAACACCTCCTTTTTCCGGGCTACTATGATCTTCCATTTGAGCAACAACTTGACTGGCATATCGAAACACATCTTAACTCCATGTCGGATTGGCTGCGCGGCTGGGTGACCCACCTCAAAGGCAACCCAACAAACGTACTGCTCACTACTTATGAGCAAATGCGTGAAGATGAAGCTGCTTTTTTTGATCGCATTATTGAATTTTATGAGATACCAAAGAAACATTTTAGACATAAAGCAGCCCCCAAAAACATGAAAAACCATTACCGAAAGGGGCTCAGCGATGAATGGCTCCATGTATTTTCTGATCGACAAAAAGCGCGCTGCGACGAATTGCTCGATGCAACCATCCTAGACTTCTTTAATTGGGATAAAGCAGTTTCAACGATCACCTCTGACACTAGTGCCATTATTACTTAGACTGGCCTCTTTAGGACAACCAAAAAGACAATCGCAATTAATAGCACCGTTGGCGCTTCATTAAAAAAACGATAAAATTTTGATGAATGGTGATTGCGATTGTGTTTAAAGTTGTAAACAAAGCGCATACACGCCAAGTGAAAAAAGCATAATACTAAGACCAAAATCAATTTTAGATGCATCCACATCTGCGTTTCGTACCAACCCCACTTATAGCTCATTTCCCAAAAACCAAAAACTGCTGTCAGAATAGCGGCAGGGGTCATGATGCCATAACACAACCGGCGTTCCATGACTTTAAAGCGCTCTCGACTAATCTCATCGAGCGCCTCAACATGGTAAACAAATAAACGAGGAAGGTAAAAAAGGCCTGCAAACCAAGCCACCATGGAAATGACATGCAGTGCTAATACCACTTGCACGACGTGCAGCCTCCTGAGCCATCACTGGGATTGCCGGATACCAATTTTTCCATATTCGACGTTTGGGTGAATTCTCGCTCTGCATTCACGTGACCTATATAGCCACCCAGGTACATCATACCTAGCAGGAGCACCACACCACAAAGAAAATACATTAAACTATTCATACAGTTAGCTCCACCACGCATGGGTTTTAATATCCCTAATCTGTGTTATAATCCGCAATGAATTATTAATCCAATAAGTCCATCACGGGTGGTATTATGTCCGAAACTAACACAGACGTCAATGACGAAAATCAATCAGTTATAATCTTTACCGATGCTGCAGCACGAAAAGTAAAGAGTCTAATTGATGAAGAAGAAAACCCCAAGCTCAACTTACGTGTGTATATCATGGGCGGCGGATGCTCTGGCTTTCAGTATGGCTTCAAATTTGATGAAACAATCAATGATGATGACATTGTCATCGAAAAATACGTTGAAAAAGAAGAAGATGAAGAGGGTGGCGGTGATCGCGGCCACGGCAGTACGGTACGCCTGCTGTGCGACCCGATGAGCTTTCAATACCTAGAGAACGCTGAAATTGACTACCGTGAAGACGTTAATGGCGCGCAATTCATTATTCGCAACCCCAACGCCAAAACCACCTGTGGTTGTGGCTCATCCTTCTCCGCTTAAACCGGCTTCGGTATCCGATTTTGGCGGTGGTATATAATCCCTATTTTTGACGGTGATGGTGTTGGTCATCAGCGCCCCATTGGGTATCAATATGTACCGACCTTCCGTAACAAGTACCGTGTAACGTAGCTGAATATCACGTACTTTTGCCTCAGTATCACCTACTTTTATTGTATCGCCGATGATAAAAGGCTCGTAGAGCAGCACCATAAAGCCGGATATTGCATTTGAGATGGGATCTTTTAATGCCAAGCCCACCGCAAAACCCGTTAAACCTAGGCCCGTAATTAATGCCGTAACATCAACGCCCATTGTTCCCAACGCTGTCACCGCACCAAATATGATAACCGACACTTTTGACACCTTGCCCAGCAAACGGTATATATCCTTTCGATGCTTCGCGCGCTTTGCAAGACGCGTAAAGATAACGCGCACCAACACCGCTGCTAGAAAAAATAAAAGGAAAATAAAAACGCCAGTTAATACTTGTGGCCACACGGCAACAGCTTGATCATACAATGCGTTATAAAATTTACCCCATACGTCCTTGAAGTGTGTTGTTACCATTGTATCGTCCTTGGATTGCGCGCTATTCGTCCATTATAGCAAAGTTAGGGTAAATAAACATCGAAGCGGCTACTCTTCCCCTCAAAGACGACATCCGGCTCACGCGCATTAATCCGATCGCCGTGACGAGGACGTTTGACGACCACGCGCCGCCCTGCTTTTTGTAATGCCAGCTCAAATATTGTTGCTGAGTCCTCGTCTTCACCCACCAATTCACGTAACACCTGCATTTCTTTTTTTGGCTGCGCCGTATTTTTTGAATCCGGGTACATGGGATCAAAATATATAACGTCGGGCTTTTGCGTTACTTGATGCAGATAAGACTGCGCATCTGTGTGAAGCAGCGTTAACTTAAGTGACGCATCATCTAATCGCAACAACGCATCTTCAAGTAATGCCGCCATTGCAGGTGCACGCTCTAGCATCGTCACCTCACAACCCAAACACGCTAACACAAACGCATCCTGGCCAAAGCCTGCCGTCAGATCAAGTATGCTTGGATTTTTAATTCGTTTGATACCGATTGCTTTTGCAATTAATTGGCCATGCCCACCGCCGTATTCGCGACGATGTTGCGTTTTACCCGCTAAAAAATCGATCGATAAGGGCTTGAAGGGTGACGCGTCAATAACCAATGACAATTGCCCATCAATGCGCTCCAAATGAAACGCATCCTTATTCAAGTTCGGCCTCTAACTTATCAAAAAATTCACCACAAATATTCACATCAAAACAATTTTCAAGCTCACGCACACCGGTCGGACTCGTCACATTAATTTCCGTTAGAAAATCACCAATGACATCAAGGCCGACAAAATTCAAACCTTTTTTCACTAACGTAGGACCTACCTGCTCACATAACCAACGATCACGATCCGTGAGCTCACACCCTTGCGTGGTCGCATCACGTGAAATATTGCCTCGAAAATCATCTTCCGCCGGAATACGCGCTAAGGCATAAGGAATCGGCTTACCATAAATCATTAAAATACGCTTATCACCGGTTTCTTCTATCGCTTGAATATAATGCTGCGCCATCACCAGCTTTGAGCCTTCATCAGTGACGGTCTCTAAAATAACATTGGTATTAATGTCACCCGCTTCAAGCATAAAAATAGAACCACCGCCTTTATTATCAAGGGGTTTCACAATGATTTGCTCTTCATCATCTAAAAAATCACTGATCAAATCCATATCCGATGTAACCAAGGTTTTGGGGCAACATTGCGGGAACCATGCCGTATAAAACTTCTCGTTAGCATCACGTAGACTTTGTGGTTTATTCACAACAACTAATCCTTGTGACTCCGCCTGCTCCAATAGATACGTTATGTAAATGTAATCCATATCAAAGGGTGGGTCTTTACGCATCATAACAGCATCTAACTCCACCAGTGGCTGTGACAATTCATCGCCTAATGTAAACCATTCATCTTCATCATCCATCACTTCAATCGGTGACATGCGCCCCCAAATCAACCCATCTTGCAACCAAATAGCATCCGGCTCCATATAAAAAATTTCGTGATCACGGCTCTGTGCCTCGAGCATTAAGGCAAACGTAGTGTCCTGTTCAATCTCAATATCTTCTATTGGATCCATAATAATGCCAAGCTTCATAATACGTCCTTTAAGTTAAAACCCATTTAAATAATCAATGCTATGCCGAACAAAATTTAGTGAGCTCTCGCGCTGCCGCTAGCAACGCCAAACGCCCCACTACGCCATACGCATAAAAGCGATTAACATTCTCACCCTCGCTTTTGTAAGGCGAATGACAGGCACTTGAAAATGCCAACGGTTTAAAGTTCATGCCCGGTGCATTTAAGTTTTCATCCGAGCCACGTCCGGCGTGTACGCGATAAAAACCGCCTACAACATGACGCCCCATCATGTAGACTACCGGTTCGGCAACAGCGCCGCCGTCAACCGTCTCAAAACTATACACACCTTCTTGAATGATCGCACGCGTTACTTGTACACCACCTTTTAAAGTAGACATACGTGTCCGTTGCTTGCGGTTAAGGGTTAATAGTTCCTCTGGACTCTTGATCATCATCACGGCCATACCATACGTACCCTGATCAGCCTTCACCACTAAAAAGGGATCGTGCTTGATACCGTACTCAGCATATTTTTTCTGGATACGCTTGAATAACATCTCCGCACGCAACACCAAGCATTTTTGCCCCTCTTGCTTCATAAAATCCACATCCGGGCACTGATCGAAATATGGCTGTAATAACCACGGATCCATACCAATTAACTCAGCAAATTCATCTGCTACCTTCGCATAATAAGCAAAGTGCTCTGACTTCAAACGATTCGTCCAACCCAGCTCTACGGGCGGCATCACACGCTGTGAAATACCCTGCATCAGCTTCGGCAGTCCATCCGACAAATCATTATTGAGAATAATACAACAGGGGAAGAACCCGGAAACACCGACCTTATCACCTTCACGAATGAGAGGCTCGAGTATCACCGTACGCCCAGAAGGTAACTCAAATTCTTTGGGTTCGGTGATCTCGGGGTTTAAGCTACCGATACGCACATCATACCCTGCACCCATAATGTATTCTTGCAACTTCGCTAAACTTTCAAAATAAAATTGATTGCGTGTATGGCTTTCAGGAATCAACAGTAAACGCTTCACCTCAGGACACACTTCTTGCAAGGTCGCTTGTATCGCGTGCATGCATAACGGCGAAAATTCTTCATTTAAATTATTAAATCCCGCTGGAAACAAATTCGTATCCACCGGCGCTATTTTAAAGCCCGCATTGCGTAAATCTGTAGAGCCATAAAATGGGGGTGGCGTTTTCTGCCATTGCTCACGAAACCAACCTTCTATAGCGAGTTTGTTATCAAGCAATTGTTTTTCTAATGCTTTAAGAGGCCCTTTCAGCGCTGTCTCTAAATGGGGAACTTGGATAGTCGGCACAGCTCATTCCTTATAATTGATGATCTCAGTAGGATAGCTGGGGTCTGACGCCTTGTAAATCAAGCTGATCGCAAGCAGCCCTCATTTATTCAACAAGTTAGCGCTGAAATAGAAAAATTAATCCGAATTTTGCTGTTATAACATCAAAATTTTGTTAAATTTAGCGGCTATGCATTTAAACGGTAAAATTGTTGGTCTACTGATCGGGCTCTTCTTTGGATACCCCGGCGCTATTATTGGCTTAATCATTGGTCATCTTTATGATATCGGATTCCTCGATAAATTCTTGGCACGCCATGGCCATCGCCGTAGTGGTGGACAAGGCCAAACTCAACAAACCTTTTTCGATACCACCTTTGCCATTATGGGCTATGTGGCTAAATCAGATGGTCGCGTCACAGAGAGCGAAATCAAGGTGGCGCGCGAAGTCATGCGCCAATTGGGACTGACCGGTAGCGCCAAAGAACGCGCCATTAAACATTTCTATCACGGAAAAAGCGCTGAGTTTGATTTAAATAGTACGATTATACGCTTACGCCAAGCGTGCATGCGCCACCCAACACTATTGCGCACCTTCGTTGAAATCCAAGTCTATATGGCCAATGCCGAAGGTAAAATTAGTCCGCACAAACGCGCCACATTACAAAGCATCTGCGAACAACTTGGCATACGTGGCTTTAATTTCCATCAATACGAACAACAATCACGCGCCGAACAAAATTACCAACGCTATTATCATGGCGGCGGCCAACAGTCTCATCAATCACAATATTCATCACGCCACCAAATCGATGATGCCTACAAGATACTTGAGGTTGAAAAAAGCGCGAATAAAGAGGAAGTCAAGAAAGCCTATCGCCGCCAAATGAGCAAACACCATCCTGATAAGTTATCGGCGAAAGGCTTACCCCCCGAGATGATCAAACTCGCAAATCAAAAAACGGATCAGATTAAGAAGGCCTATGATGCGATTAAGGCGATGAAGGGATGGTAACTCAACAAACCAACTTCTTTATACCCTACTATCGTCTTACAAAACTTAAATACTGCTGACCTCGACCGAACCACGATTTAAAATAATCAGTGTTCAGGTTAAATTCCATTGTTGGGTTTTGAAAAAAACCAATCGCCTCATCCAAGGACTTAACGGTTAAGGGTGTGCTATCGCCCAGCAACTTCCTAATATGCAAGCATGCTTGGCGTATTTTCATATAGTTCCCCATACTCCATGACTGAGTTGACTCAACCACTTCCCAATAGACGGCCTCACAATAACGTTGAATCTCATGAAATGCGTTTTCGTCGATGACAATATCATCCACTCGGTAGTCAATAAAATTGATCGCCGCTTTTGAGTAGGAATTAACAGCTTGTTCATTGATGCTGATATCACTAATACCAATCGTTTTATACCAACGCCAATCAGAAAATATTTTTGGTGAAGCACCCAAAACATCATGCTGATCATGCAATGCGTCAATGGCATCAGCAATAGAAAAAATTCTATTTTTCCAAGGGTGGATCATATTGTCCAATATGAAGTCTTCGTGAAGCCTAGACATTCCAGGCAACGTATCAAGGTGTCCCTTGAAAACTTGAGTCAATTTCAATACTTTGTCATCAATTGACGCGGCACCATCAACCAGAAAAACACACATGGCCCTACGTAATACTTCAGCTAGTACACTGACATAATCAATGGTAGTCAGTACAGTAACACCGCCGGTTTCTGCATAATTGGCTATGTGCCTTGCAAATAACTCTGGCTTTGGTTGATGCGTAATGACCCCTTCACATAAAACAAGGTCGTATTTTTCTGGGGTGACAAAATCTTCAATTCTGCTGTATACATACTGAGACTTGGTCTGATCTGGGAAATACAATTCAATATTTTTCTTACATGTATCAAGACTTACAGTGTTGCCGTCAACAAATGTATAATTTTTTGGGTTAAGCGACATTATATAAAGCGCGTTGTGCCCCGTTCCAGGACCAAACTCAATTATGTTCCTATCCACCATATACCTCTCGGGAATGCCGAGATAATGATACAGGTATTTACGTCGCTTATAGTGCAGATCAATATCTTGTAAATCCTGCCTAACAGGTGATATTCCGTTATCTTGATAAAAGTCTAAGTAAGCAGATTGTGAATTTTGCAGCTGCGCCGTGTCATTGTCTATCAAAGCTTACTCCATAAATTTTGTGAATCATTGATAATGAACCGAAGAATTTTATAGACACCAATGTCTCAAGTCAAGCCACTCAAGCTAACGCTCAGCCACATGAATGTCGCATATAGCCACTAGGCAATAACAAAGCGCTCAAGAATTCATCAAATGCCGCAAATAAAAATCAATTTAGAAAATCATATTTAAATGCGTTTACCTTGCATCATATCGCGACCACTATGACCGACATTCCACATACGCTCATGCGCATAATAGAGAAAAATTTTCGTGACGACTTCAATTGAGCCGATCGTTATTGCCGCGCCTATTTTATGAGTCACGACATAGCTTATAAGTATCGTGGTTAATGTGGCAAGTATTCGCCAACTCAATGCTTTAGCAATGCTTCTTTTGCGCGTATCTTTGATTCTTTGTGTCATATATCACCATAAGTTTAGTCTATTCGGAGCAAGAGCCCCCTCGCTAGACCACGGCACTATTTTCCCCTATAATTCCCGCACGATCAACCTCAAATCACCCAGGAACTCGACACATGGAATTATCACAATTAACAAATCTAGCATCCCACACACTCACTGATCGGGAACTGTGCGACCTTGAGCTAATCATGAATAAAGGGTTCTTACCACTTACCAGCTTTATGAATAAAGCAGACTATGACTCTGTTTGCGACCATATGCGCCTTGCTGACGGTTCATTATGGCCAATGCCAATCGTTTTATCGGTATCACAAACTACTGCCGATACACTCGCTCAAGGCCAAGATTTGTGCTTACGTGATCATGAAGGTTACCCACTAGCTATATTTAATATTACTGAACTATGGATACCCGATAAAAACCAAGAAGCCGAATCTGTATTTGGCACTCTTGACCCTATGCACCCCGCTGTAGATTATTTGTTTAATAAGACAGAGGACGTGTATCTAGGCGGCACACTGACTCAATTACGCATGCCTCGCCATTACGATTTCACCGATCTCCGACGCACACCTACCGAACTAAAAACCTACTTTAAAGAAAATAACATTGATAAAGTGGTCGCTTTTCAAACACGTAACCCCATGCACCGCGCGCATTTTGAGCTCACTTGGCGTGCCGCTACTGAGAACAGTGCACACCTTCTACTGAACCCTGTCGTTGGCGTGACAAAGCCTGGGGATATAGACTACTTCACACGTGTACGCTGCTACAAACACATTATGAACCATTATCAACCAAAGCAAGCCACTTTGAGCTTACTGCCCCTTGCTATGCGTATGGCGGGCCCTCGCGAGGCATTATGGCATGCACTCATTCGCAAAAACCATGGCTGCACACATTTCATTATCGGACGTGATCATGCAGGACCCGGCAAAGACAGTAACGGTAACCCCTTTTATGATCCTTATGGCGCGCAAGAGCTAGTAACACAATTCCACGATGAAATTGGCATAACAATGGTACCGTTTAAAGAAGTCGTATATGTGAAAAATAAAGCTTGCTACAAACAAGTTGATCAGGTCAGCAAACAAGATGACATCTTACGTATCTCTGGCACAGAATTTCGTGATCGGCTGCGTAATGATAAACTCATCCCTGAATGGTTTTCTTACCCTGAGGTCATTCGTGAGTTACGCCGATCCTATCCATCAAAACATGAGCAAGGATTTATGCTGTTTTTTACCGGATTATCCGGCTCAGGAAAATCAACACTGGCTAATGCTGTGATGCTAAAATTAATGGAGCTCGATCATCGTCCGATTACGTTGCTTGATGGTGATATTGTGCGTTTAAACCTGTCGCAAGAACTCGGCTTCTCCAAAGAGCATCGTGATATTAACATCAAACGCATCGGCTTTGTGGCATCACAAATCGTAAAAAGCCGTGGTATCGCATTTTCAGCTGCCATTGCCCCTTATGCCAGCGTGCGCGATGAAGTACGTAACATGGTTAGCGACTATGGTACGTTTATAGAAATCCATGTCTCAACACCTATTGAGACCTGTGAAGAACGTGATGTTAAGGGGTTATATCAGAAAGCTCGTGCAGGAATCATCAAAGGATTTACAGGAATCGATGATCCGTATGAAACACCCACGCATCCTGAAATCGCCATTGATACCAGCAAAATGACCGTGAAAGACGGGGTTGAGACTATTATTGCGGCACTGCAAAAATACACACTTGTGGTGCCACAGCATGATCACGAAAGTCTATTACAGGAATCCGTGTCATAAAAACGGGGCGCACCTAATCTGCGCTCCGCAAATAACGAGAAGCGACCATGCCCAGAAAACGTATCGCCACCAACGTTAGATCTGCCATTTTGAACACGGTAAAGTATCTTTCTGGTTTAGATGCGCCCGACAAAGTGGCGCATGTTGCTGAAAAACAGGGCTTGACTCAGGCCATTTCCTATTTGAAATCCCGCTACAAAATTTTCAAGCCGGCACCTGTTCGCTTCCTCATTGCACTTTACACGTATCGATTAGCACTCTCGAAACGCCTTGAAACCTATGCCCCCCCTAAAAAAACATATATTATACATTTTTGTGTATGGGGTGAAAATTATACCGATACTGCCGTTGAACTATTACTCCCCTCCTTATTAGCGGATAATAATATACCGCTACTGGCTAAAACACATGACATTACCCTACTTATTCATTGCGATAGCGACGCACAAAAGGCGATACAACAATCTCCCACCGTCATTCGATTAAGCAATTATGCACGCTTTGATTTCCAAATAGTGCCTGAAAAAATACTGCGGGCCCTTCAAAAATGTCAGCACTATCCCGCTATTCTACCCTTCTCCAAAAAATTGAATAGCTATACTCGTTATAGCCGATACGCCATGTTAGGCGCTTTGCAAACGCATGCCTTAGAGATTGCAACACACAATAAAGCGTTCATTTCATTTTTAATGCCCGATTTTCTGCTGGCGGACTCGGTATTACAAAAAGCCTTCGAAAAAATAGAAAACCGTAAAGCTGTCGTCAGCACAATGTATCGCACGTCACTTCAAGAAATACACCAGCAAATGAACGCTTATAGAGGGCCTGATAACAAAATATCAATCTCATCTCCCGCGCTAACAAAATACTGCATTTCCTATATACACAAGCAGGCCAGCAGGCAAATTGTTTCTGAAGAAAACACGAGCTTCACGCCCTGCCCCCAGTTGATATTTAAAGACCCTCAAGGCTACGTTATTCGGTCGTTACACTACCACCCCATCCTCGTGGATTGTGACAAATTAAACAATCAATCGCATGCTGGCTATCGCCCCATAGATTCGTGCTTTTTCTTAGATTCTGAATCAACCTCGAATTTTGGAAACGATATATGGGTGTGTCCTGATGCCAATGAAATGGCGATACTCGAATGCAGCGCACCTATGGAATCAATGGATGAAAAAAAGAGCGCAACACACTTGAGCTACGAACAGCTAATCTGCGCTACAACGCATATGATTAGCTCAAACCTAAATACATTTGATCGATCGATATACCGATACTACGCCTCCATTCGGCATAAAGTGACGAGCGATGAACCTCGCCACATTGAGGGTTATATCGACGATTGTAAATTTATCAATACGGTTTATAGTCAAATTGACAAGCAACACGCCCCTAAATCGAGCAATGCTTTTTACCAGTAGTGAGGCTAGCCGGAATGATAAAGTTACTTGCCTTCCCTGGATAGCGCGACATAATACTTTCGATTACTGACAAGGGCAATGGCATGTAAATAGCCATCGCACCAGGAACATTATCCGGCCCAATAATTTGTTTTTCCATGTGTCGGCGGCCCTGTCGATTTTCATCTTCATCCACAAAAAATGCCACATCATCTTTAAAATAACTGTATAGCCATGTAGCACATATAGAACTACCAAATATAGAAAATTTGTCTGCTGCTGCGAGCACACTGACTTCTCTCACAATCGATTCTAAGAACTGAAGATGGCGCTGAATCATTGATTTCTGTTGCTCAAAATCGAGGGGGGTAGCCTCAGTAGTAGTATTCTGACTTCCCGCAAGCACCGATAACTCCTTGGTTACCGCGCTATTAGATGCTGCGCTCAATGAAAATCCATTCTGTGACAACAGATTACACAAAGTAGGCATTGAAAAATGAAAAAGATGATCTGCCACCAACAAATCAAATGGATTATTCAAAACATCCGGAACCTGGATAAATAAAGCCCCTTCTCCCGCTAATGAATTTTTAATTTGCGCTAACTGTTCATGAGGGTTCGTCAAATGCTCAAGGGTATGTATTAGTGATATAACATCCAATGGATCATCGATCTGAGATAATTCCGTTGCAAACTGAGAAAAATTTTTAATTTTCACCAGCACTGACTCATATTGATTCGTTAAGTCAACGCCATAGAGCTTCCATTCACCACACCGATCTGAAAAAGAGGACAAAAACTCCCCGTTGGAACAACCTATATCACACAACTTTTGGCGCTCGCCCGCGGGCAAATGAGTCAATATGAAATCGCACAATACCTCAGAACGCTTGCACAATTTTTTAGTTGCCGCATTAAAAACCATTTGCTCCTCACCATCCGACTGTATATATGCCTCATAGTCATTGTAGATAGTATCAATTTCATCTAACCATTTAGAACTCACATTTTTTTGCACAGTACAACACTGTTCGCAAATATATAATTCACCACCTGCAGCCCAAGGCTTACAGTCGGACGTAATCCTATTTAAGCTTTTATAATTCTCAAAACAATATAGATTTTTAGATTCGCAAATTAAGCACTGCATAATAGTTTCCGTGATACGTGTTCAATGACCTGATTAATCTCAAGTGGGTTTAGACCTGATAACGCATACGTGCGACTCATATCAAGACTGGTAAAACCGGGCGATCTATCCCGATACATCGCAAGCTCCGCGGCTGATTTAGCACGAATCAATGCCCTTGGTAACCTTAAATGGTCCGCTAGGCTTTTCGCCAGCTCATCATAACTCACATCCTTTGCACCAGAGATATGCATAATGCCAGAAGCACCCTTGTCCAGCAATGCAAGCAGGCATTGACACAAATAGTCCATCGTTATCGGACACACAGGTAAATCATAGAAAGGCTCAATGGTACGACCATCTTGCAATGTTTTCACCCAGTTTTTAAGCAATGAATTATTGGGTGTTAGCACTTTAGTAAGACGTAAAATTAATGCTTCCGGAATATGTGCTAACAATAATTCTTCAACGTTAGCCTTTTGCTCACCGTAGCCGTTAATTGGCGATATCTTCTGATCTACTTTACTGAAGGGTATAGCACCGTTAAAAACGGCATTACTGGAAAAGAAAATAATTTTTGCAGCGGATTTTTTCGTTAAATAGCGTGCTAAATCAATCTGAGCAGTGACATTAATCTGTTGTGATAGCGCTATATTCGCCTGGCATTGCGCCATATTGGTCATGCACGCACATAAAAAAATACAGTCAACATCGACGGGAAGCTTAGAGGGTTCAAGGGCGCATAAATCTAAATAGAAGCAATTGTCATCCTGTTCACAAGATGCCTTTCTCCTTGACGTACCGAAAACGTCCCAGCCCTGATCTCCTAAATTTTGCCACAACCACCCCCCCACAGTTGAGTCAACACCTACTATCAGTGCACTTGGCACAATCAATTAGCCTTTTTTACACAGCAAATTGCGAATAAATAATGCGCCATAGGTGAATATCCTGTATGTACGACCTCATCATTCATTGAAAACATAAATACATTTTCAAAATGCTTCGTTAAAACCGCCCGAAAATCTTCTCCGCTCTTACAATTAACATGCCCTGCCTTACTAAGGGGCGATGCATAAGCCTGAGACTCTAACGAAGGTATTCCAATAATTAACGCACCACCGGGCAACAAAGAAGCACTCATGTTCCGTATAAATTGATCTTCATGCTCAGGCGGTATGTGTTCTAATACATCCAACGAATAGGCGCCGTCAAAATTGCCATCAACGGGCTTCTCTAATATGTCATGGCAAAATGCAGTAGCATGTTTGTCCCGCTGTTTAATATCATTAATAAATAACGGCTCCACATCAATCAAAGATAGTGCACCTACAGCACCCTCAACAATTTTTGAACCAAAACCATCTCCGCACCCAACTTCTAATACCTTCTTTTTCCCTTGCAACATTTTACTCACAAATTTATAGCGGGATAATGTAAATACCAATCGCTTAGGATCTGTTCTCCACGTATAACTCGACATCAAGCCAAATTTTTCTAATTCTAGACCCAGTAATGCATCATTTACCGGGTCGACGCATGTTAATTCACTCATGTTTTTTCCATTATATTTGAAGCGTTTCCAGCATCACTTAAGTGCTGCCGATCATTTTCAGATCACGCAATGAACTCAGCCGCAAGACCATGCTCTTTTAGCAAATCCTCATGCGTCCCATAAAAATGAATGAATTCATCCTTAAGCGTGTGGCACTGTAATTCACAATCCACTTTATTGTCCCACGCAAATTCTTTTACACGGGAGCTCAATCCACCTCGTGGCACATGCTCTTCAATAACAATAACACGAGAATGACTCTGGAAGATTTCTTTTAATCCGTCCGTATCAAATGGTTTTAACGTATGACACGACACGATAGAAAGCGACACATCCTTCATACGATCATCTTTGAGCTCAAAAGCGAGTTTAATACCAACAGGACCGTAAGTGAGAATACAAACATCCTCGCCCCGGCAAATATAACGCATTTTACCAAATACATAAGTATCTACAGCATCTTGGGTAAAATTAGGCTCCCCCGCTTTTCCTAATCGCAAATAAACTGGGCCCTGGCTATCTCGCGCACACCATTTAGTCACTGCCTCAGCCTCTAAAGGATCACATGGCGCAACAACTGTCATGTTCGGAATTGATGTGGCAATTGAGATGTCTTCCATCGTGTGGTGTGTGGCGCCCAACGTTGAATAGACAACACCGGCTCCCATGCCAACCACTGTAACAGGTAGGTTTTGATAGCAAAGATCATCACGTACAAACTCAAATGGTCGATATAATGCAAACGTTGCAATGGTATACGTAAAGGGTCGTAACCCACGGAGTGCTAAACCTGCCGCAATACCAATCATAATTTGCTCGGAGACACCCACATTAATAAAACGCTCTGGATAGTTATCTCTAAACTCCATCATCGAGCCTGCAGGAGAAATATCAGCAACCACCATGACTAGCTTTGAATTCTGTTTTGCCTCATCATTAAAAACATCTGCGAATTTATTTCTCACGCCATCACCTCTTCTGCTTGCGCTGCTAATTCAGCAAGTGCCACTTGGTATTCTTCCGCACTTGGTGCACGATAATGCCAGATAGGAACATCTTCCATATAGGAAACACCCTTACCTTTTGTTGTATTACACACTATAACCGTAGGTTGATCACTTGATTCTTGCGTCGCTGCCCTATAAAGCGCAGCAGAATCATGACCATCCACTTCTTGTACTGACCAACCAAACGTTGAAAACTTAGGCGCAACAGGGAAAAGCGCACCGTGCTCTTCGCTCAATTTTGTCATGCTGATGCGATCATTAAGATCTACAAATAAAGTGAGATTTGATAACTTTAAATTTTTTGCCATCATCACAGCTTCCCAGGTAGAACCTTCCTGTAATTCACCGTCAGAAATAACGACATACGTTTTTAATTGGGAATTCGCCAACCTATTTGCATAAGCCACTCCAACGGCCATACCCAAGCCATGCCCCAATGAACCTGTTGACGCGCCAATACCAGGCACTCCCCAATCGGGATGTACGCCCAATTGGCCTCCAGGCTCGCTATAGTGAAGCAAGTCCTTATCGGTCAGGACGCCTAACTCATGCAATATAACATATTGAGATAAACAACCATGCCCCTTGGAAAGTATAAACGCATGCTGGTCTACACCACCTTGCGGATCAGAAATTAAATGACTATATATAGTATCCATGATTTCCATACAAGAAAATGCCGGAGCCATATGTAACGCCGATATGCGCTGCGACATATCCAAGATCTTTTTACGGTATTTAATGCAACGATGTTTTGCTTTGCTTAGATCAAATTGATTTTCCACCACTAATGCACTCCCTAATTGCAGAAATCACTCCTCAGATTGAGACCCGGGCTTGGCAAATTATTTATCAAGCCATTGAGCTCACAAGATGTGTAATATATTATCTGATACTGGTCAGTATCCAATCAAATAAACTTGCACTGAAGCCTACTGAAACATGCTCCATCCTATTTTCAATAGACGCAAGTGTCAACTTTTTATAATCATTTGCTACACTAATGCATTTTCAAAAAATTGGTCTAAAATATCACTATTAATCAAGTCACCATTTCACTCAATAATCTTTATGCCTCAACCACGTCAGCCTCATGCTCATGGTCAAATGTTTTATGGCTATCAAGCAAAGCACACATTTTCCAAAACTCACGGTGAATACATTCAAGGTCGTCATCTTCCCATACCCATTTTTGAAATTTATTGGCAAAGTTTGGTGTTACGCCCACCGTAAACCCTCTTTTTTCCATCTCTTCTTTCGTTGCCGCCGTGCCCTCAGCTAAAATTTTAAAAGTTATGTAGCGAGAACGCGCATTAAGCCAGCACAATGCCATAGGTCCCGTATTGACACCCAAATTTAAATACGCCAGCTCAGACAATGCAGCACGCATGTTTATATTCCAACTTGCCAGCTCAAAACAGGTCACCTCACGTAATTTATCACCGCCTTCCATCAACACAGTTTCAGTATCGGGCACAAATATTACAAAAAATTTCTCTGCGTCTAATGATTTTGAAAATTCAATCCACGCAGGCACATTACTATTCCGCGGTAATCCATAATGATAATCTCTCAACGTAATGACAATTACTTTTTTATTGCCTGCCTGTTTTTTTAACCAAATAGATACGTGCTTACACGCATCTTTATCTGCTCGTAACCCCATTAATGACTGCCGATACTGCAGAGCATTCCCAGGATTACACGGTACAGGAGCCAGCACACTGTATTGCTTAGGGTAACGATGCAACGCATGATTTTTTAGCTCTAATGCTGCTTGCGAACGTGCCCGATAAAACGACATGCTATATTGGCAAGGCAACAAAGCAAGTGCTGGCAATAAAAGGTTATAAATACGTAAATTACGAGCCTTTAGGTCAACAACTTTCTCATATTCCGTCACCTCATGCCTCAGCCCAGATTGTTCACCTGGCACAAATACAATATGCAGATAAGCAAGCCCTAATTTTTCTCGCTCAGCATTAGCCATACACAAGTCCCACACAAAGTCATATGTCACGGGCTCAACTTCAAAATCATAAAAAAAGTAGAGCGTATCTTTTTTCTTGCTAATTTTTTGCGCATCACTGCTTACCATGCGCCGCAATACATTGACGGGCTTAATCAATATAACGTTTAATAAATTTGCAAATGGTCTAATACATCGGCCTAGCCATGTGGTTGGCTGAATAACTTCTCTCATTACACGGCGAAAGAACCAATTTAGACCATTGCGTCGAATTTTA
Source organism: Coxiella sp. (in: g-proteobacteria) (assembly GCA_002732805.1). Taxonomy (GTDB): domain Bacteria; phylum Pseudomonadota; class Gammaproteobacteria; order Coxiellales; family Coxiellaceae. The sequence continues at coordinate 15,539 of NVSS01000026.1, read as the reverse complement.
TTCAAAACCGTCATTGAACTGCCTCACGATGAAGGAATCAGACAATCTTCTTTTGCCCAACCAAAATAGTCGAATAACTCATCTCCGATAATATCATTGCAACGCTGTATTTGCTCTTGAGAAAAAACCGACTTCCATTCATCTGCCACCCCATTACGGAAATGAGTTGCATCCGATTTTTTTTCAAGTTCAATCGGTTGAAAAGCAGCTGGCGGGATTTCATAAAACTCTAAAATACGGTCGAAAAATTCAGCTTCATTGTTGATCATATCTTCATAGCGGGTAACAAGAATCTCTAATTTATCTTGTTTGAGCACCACCATCCATTCGCGTAACCAATTGGCCAATGCCTTTAAATGAATTTCGATATGCCAATCGATTTGTCCCGATAGCGGCCAATTTATATATCTTTCTGGCGGATAGGGCACAACAAGATCAGGCTGATCCTGATGCAACCATCTATTTTGATTATGCACCCACGACAATGTTGCCTGCCTAGGGTCGCGTATATTTAAAACGAACTTTACCTTATAACGCTCCAAAAAAGTAATGTTTACCGGATTGGCATCTAGATGCTCTTGCACGATCGAATTTCCCTTGAGGAAATACTCAAGTGCCATGGGAACAATGTAGAAATTAGGGAAATATCCATGATCGATACCACTTAAGAATGGAACTTTTAGCCCTTTCGAGAGCCTAGTAGCCATATACATACTACCCGATTTAGGCACGGCATTTATGAATATAGGTGGGATTTTCACGTTCGGTCGAACAAGGTGAGTAAGCACCTCAAAAAACTGTATATGACCAAACAAATCAATCTTTCCATCACGCATAGTAATTCGGTTTCCTACATAATCAAGTAGTGCTATTACTCCGTTACATAAATCAGTGTTTTTCCCTTTTAGTTTCATAACCTCATCGACAAGTACATCAAGCTTATCAGCGGTCTTCATAGTATTTTTTTGATTTGATTCAATAAGGTCATCCCTGGGCCCACCGATTTTCGGGTCAATAGCTTTAATGCGCAATTGATCCAATAATGCGCCTACTTCGTGGCACGACTCAACATTTTGTTGCTCTAACGCATAAGCATTGATCGCACGACGAAATCTGTTAATTCGTCGCTTAATACCTTTTATTTTATCAATAAAATACACAATAAATTGCCCTCAAAACCGTGGGAAATAATAACGTAAGATTATCTCATATAACTCTAAAACACCACAAGGTATGTTACACACATCATTTCTGGCCTAAAATTAAACCACCCACACAGTATATACATATCCCGGGGCTCCCGCTAAGAAAGAGAATTTCCATTTTTGATTAGCCTCTCCGGATAATTCGCTTCAAGAGTACTCCTATAGCACTACTATCTATATGTTTGTTGAAAAAGCTATTGCCTAATTTTATCCTCCGTCTTAATATATCGACCAAATAATCGCACAAACCAAGAAGGCTATTTTGAATTTGTTGTTATCCTCTTTTCTGCTGGTAAAGAAATTGGCGTAGGCGCCAATACTACATGGGATTTTACGCGGGAAAACAAAAGTTTTCGTTTCCATGCGTTAGGAATTATTTTTAAGATGCGCCGTATAAAATTTGGTATTGGCAAAGATAAAGCCACCTTTTTCAGATTACGATTGGACGCAGGCGGCATTGACGCTGGGCTTCCAGGCGCAAGTGCAACCTCCTCCAGCAGTTCCTTACTATGTTGAACAGTAGGATCCAGATAACCAACGCTGTTCGCACGCCCCGCCCTCGACCGACGGGCCAAAGGCCGTTGCGTCTGCTGAACAAGATCAGGCATTGAGAGACACATCTGAGCAGGCAAATCTATTTTTCAAAAAGGACCACTAAACCAGTCACCCGGCACATCACGTGGAAATTTATCGCGACTTGCTTGAAGTAACGATATATCCACTGTCTCAGTTTTTTCAAGCATCTCACATACCGCTTTAGCAATATCATCTGCATACGTATACGATGGGTTTGCTAACGTTGGTGATGACATAATCGGAAAGTCTGCTACTGCGATACGCCTAGGTGCAAGTGTCAATTCACCAAAGCAGTCCATGCTGACTTTAGCTACAATCTCACTTGCAATAGAACAAAATTCAAAGCCTGTATCCAACACTAAAAGCTTCCCGGTCTTGCTAACTGACTTATAAATAGTGTCCCAATCAATTGGTTTAACCGTTCTTAAATCGATTAAGTCACAATTAATTCCCTTGTCCGATAAAAAATTTAAAGCATGAATTGCCTCAATAGTAGCATATGACATGGAAACGACCGTCAAATCATCACCTTCAGACACGCGCCTTGCCTTACCTAATGGCACAAAATCCAATGCAGGCTTTTCGGTTACAATGTTATGTAACCAACGATGCTCAATAAATATAACGGGGTTATCATCAAAAATACTGGCTAGTAACAAGCCATACACATCTTCTGCCAAAGCCGGCATAACGATTTTTAACCCTGGAATATTGGCAAAGCTTCCTTGTAAACTCTGACAGTGTGTAGGCCCTTGCCCCCAACCACGCCCAACGATAACGCGAATGGTTAAGGGAACACTCTTTCCAAATAAGCCGTTCCACTTAGCCGCACTATTTGCAATTTGATCCAACGTAAGCAATAGAAAATCGAGGCGTGCATGCGACAACACCGGACGAAAACCTTCAAGCGCTAAACCCACACCCACGCCGGTCATGCCATTCTCTGCCGTCGGCATATCAAATACACGATCGGGGCCAAAGCGTTCAACAAGGCCCTTGGATGCACCAAAGATACGTATGGAATCATTCATTCCAAGCCCATAATTTAATACAGTATCGTCAATCTCCATTGCTTTATGCAACGCCGCATTTACCAGAGAAATAAATTTATTATCCATTCAGTGCCACCTCCTCTTGTGTAGCTAACAATTTTTTCAACCATGTCATATCTTGTTCAGAATATTTTTCACGTATGCAATCATCGAGCGAAGGAAATTCCGATGCCAATGCAAATTCAAACGCCGCATTAATTTCAGTCGTTATTTCCGCACGCCACGTTGCGATATCATCTTGGTTAATACAAGCATGCTCGAGCATGTCGGACTGCATGAGCTTAATCGGATCCCTATCCAACCAATGCTCAATTTCTTTCGTAGGACGCGAGCCATTTTGCAAGTCATCCTCCGGTCCACAATGTGTTTTATAGCGATAAGTAGCAAACTCGAGTAAGTGTGGCCCGCCATCTTGGCGCACGTCCTTTACCGCATCCGCTACCTGAGAATACATTGAGAATACATCGTTTCCATCAAAAGAGGCGGTCTTTGCGCCAATCGCTCGGCACATTTCATAAATTTTGCGTTCTGCCGGCTGACGTAAATCAAAATGTGTGTTCACTGAATAACCATTATTTTCACATACAAATAAAACGGGTAATTTCTTTAACACCGCAAAGTTAAGCGCCTCGTAAAAAGCCCCTTCTTCAACTGCAGCATCCCCTAAAAAAACAGCGACAATATTTTTCGATTTTTTAAGCTGTTGTGCAAACGCCAAACCCACTCCAATTGGAATTGTATTTCCAACGATAGCCGTGCTCGCTACAAATCCAGACTCGGGATGCGTTAAATTCATTGAGCCACCGCGGCCTTGGGTACAGCCAGTAACACGGCCATGTAATTCGGCAATCAAGGCCGGCAAATCACCTCCCTTTGCCAAATAATGTGCGTGCGCGCGGTGCGTACTAACCGCTAAATCGGTTGTATTCAATAACGATCCAATGACACCCGCCACTGCCTCTTGGCCAATGGAAAGATGAGTTGGGCAACGCATCTGCTGTTTACTATAGCGAGCGGAAATTGCTTCTTCGACCATACGAATACGTAACATTTGGTGGAAAATTTTTTTAAACCGCGTTTGATCAAAAGATTTCATAACATTAAACGCCTATTTGTTAAATTTCAATAAGTACTCTCGCGACACAATACGTCATACAACCTCTTTGACCCCAACCATTGAAGATAATGTAGGCAAGCATAATCTAAAGGTAAAGTTCTCTAGGCTTGTGGTTGCCTCATTCGCACTAAATGCCCTGTATCCATTGTGTGGCATTGGGCCTGATCGTGGCAGATATTTAATATTCGACCCATTATCCAACAATTGCTTCACATGCTGCGCGATGTCATGAAATGAAACCACATGACCTGTTGCAACATTTAATACACCGTAGCTTTGATGCCTTATACACCGTCTCGTAACCTCAGCCACATCATCAATATGCACATGGTCACGCTGCTCCTCGCCTTTTCCAAATAGTTTGATAGGTGCGCCGTCTTTAGCAAGGCGCAAGAATTGATTCGGACCATAACCATTATGCGGATCATCAACACCGTAGATTAAAGTAGGCCGCAAAAACAAAAGCGTCTCAGGGCTAATAATTGATGCTAACATTTGTTCACGAGCCAAATGCATAACACCGTGCAACGAACCCGGTGCCGCCGGTGATCGCTCTGTCAACGGTTCCATCGAATCTGTGTATACCGCATCAGAACTAATATAAATGACATGAGCAACGGGTCGCGACACTAATGCCGCACAAATATTTCTCATCATCACAATATTATCAAGCAACATGTCATAATTTTTACAGGGCGCTTTTGCAGCTGTAATAACAACACAATCGGTAGGCAATAAAATGTCGGACAAATAGTCTACAGTCACATCAGAGCAAAAATCAACCTGTTCACGGCTTATAGCAAGAACCTCACAATTGTCTGCAGCTAATGCTTGTAACACGGCATTACCAACAAACCCTTTTGAGCCTAAAATAACAATGCGCTTTGGCGTTACACCTTCTAAATTTGTATGCGTTAACACAGTGAGTGCCTCCCATTGGCTTTCATGGATTAGAATATTGATTGGGTATAATATTTTCCTTAGCTGCACGTGTCAACTTTAAAGTAGATGGAAACCTTCACCACTATTAATCGAGCCCAATAACAATGCGGGCTGTATAGTATAGTCTCATTATTTGTCATCTCCTCCCATTATCACTCAGTCCTAACTTGCAAAAAAATCACCCGTATTGCGTCGATTCGGATTTTGACAGCGGCAGGAATGCCGCGGTACATTTCACGCTAACGTGCGCTAAACAGTGACGCGCTGAATAATTATCAAAAAAAACAAATTAAGTTATACAATAGGCAAGGAGCATTCATGGAAACTGATTTAATACAACTCTAAAAATGCGCCGATACTTTGGATTTCACCCATCTTAAGCAATCTAATTTTGGGAGATCCGTAACCCCTTTTTTTTTGCGTAGACGACTTTATCTCGAATGAACCCAACCAATTAATGCGTAAAAATTGGCCTTCCCCAGAGGAGTGTACGGGCGTGTTTAATACGCCTGTCAGTTACGAATTAAACTTACAGTCGGTCGGCATGTTCCAGGAAGAAGGCCTTACAAATAAGGGATTTTCCTCAAGAAAAAATAGCCTTTTGGAACGCTTTTTCCGATTCAATCAATAAGCCATTGATGGACCAATATACTGAAAAATTTCTACCCTTCATCGGCAAGCACCTCAAGCAATACGCTGATCAGGCTCATGTAAACACAATGGCATTAAGCTGATTAACACGCAATATGGCGGCCTAGACCGACACGTACATTACTATCACGACCTCATTTGGCTATATACACTATTTTATTATCTTGCGTCGATCCAAACGGCTTAAACTTATATAAATTCAACATTGATAATCCAATTGATAAAGAGGATTTTATTCGAAAATCTGCTGAAATAGTCTCACCCAGGGTCACTGGGGATAGGCAATCACACCTCGTAAAAGATACCATTGTGACATTCAAGAAAAATAGGATTGTTGCAACAAAGGATACGCCAACCTCCTGGCATGGCGCTCCAAAGCCATCAGCTGATGCCGCCCCCACACAAAGCAATAGTGACACCATAGGCCGTCGTCACCTGCTGGTACATGTTATGTTGCCTAGAGAATTGATAGAAGACGTTTATAGCATTTCCCCAAGTGATTGGACCTTAAAATACACAACAGACGCGTCTGAAGAGGTATTGAATAAAACTGCAACCGATATTAGGGCGAACGTACACGCCGATTATTGGCGATAGAACATGAATGCCCGATGTAATTATGTCGTTCATTATCGACAGCTATAAAATCGTCCAATAATAATCACCTTTATAGCCTGCTTCCTTAAAAAGCTTAACCCATCCATCAGGATAATCATGAAAATCAGCAGTTAATACCCAGTCCATAAAGAGAGCACGCTGCTCAGGTGAGCGGTAGCTATCTACCTGAATAAATGAATTCCCATCACGCCGTGAAACACGCTCCATCTCACCAATAACCGTCTTCACGCCCTCTCGATCAAAATTATGCAGCGTATTGAGTGAGATGACGGCATCAAAACTGGCATCTGGAAAAGGCAAACTATTCGCATTACCTAGATGGAGGCGCCCAATAACCTCAGGCGGACAATGCTTAAGTGCGTACTCCGAAATATCGAGGCCAAACACTTCTAACCCTGGACACTCCTGCATCAGGTCGTGCACTAAAAAACCTTTAGCACAACCTATATCCAGCACACGATCTCCAGCAGAGAGGTTAAAATGCTCAATCATATCTCTTGCTACTGGTTTCCAGCGGCCATCATAACGATAACCACCATAACCATAATCACGAGGCCCATCAAAATACATCTCACCATATAATTTAGCAACACGAACAACCTCCAAGTCTTTGGATTTTGCGTCTTCGCGTGCCGGCACATTGCGCTTCGATTTAGGTAGTGCTCTTAATAATTCAGTTTCTTGCACGAGATTTCTCCATTATTTAGTTTGATTGGCATTCTACTTCTAAAACAGGCGCTTGCCCTAATGACCTATATTCGATGCCCTCTATTGCATCTGCGGCATCCATGGACAAAACATGAAAAGGATCGATGATCACGTTTCCGTTCATCTGTTTTTTTAGTTGCGCTATCGACAGACTGGAATACTCAGCCCATGGCGTCATGATAATAACGACATCAGCCTGCTCAATCGCTGCTTGTACCGTTGTTTTCTGTTGTGTATTAGAATTCGTATAGGTTACTACGGGGTCATGCGTATTAATACAACAGTTCTTTAATTTATCAATCAATTCAACGGAGGGTGAATTCTTAATGCTGTGCGTATTAGGTTTATAGGCAATTCCCAATATACAAATCAAAGGATCTTCAAGATTATTAAGAACGCATGCTTGAAGCTGCTCGTAAACCCAATTCTTACGTCGTACTGAATTATGGAGCCAAGCATCAACAACACCCACATCCGTATGATGCGCCTGACCAAACTTTGTAATGGTATTTAGGTCACGCTCTAAATTCCCCCCCGAAATACCCAGACCGGGTGTTAAGTAGGCATACGGACCTATACGCTTATCCAGTCGCAGAGCAGGCGCAATTTCGTTCCAGTCTGCACCTATCTGCTCACAAAGTTCCGCAATTGTATTTGTGGTACTCACCGATGACACTAAAAACATATTGATTGATATTTTTGCCAGCTCGGCACTTTCATAACGCATTTTCAAAATAGGACAATTAAACGAGGCCAATAGTTGTTGGTAGTCCTTAGGCAAAGGCAGCTCAGGTGATGTCATCCCAACAATATACCTTTCGGGGTTCACCGCTCTATCAACCGCTCGCCCAAATATAAGGGTTTCAACCTGATAGAAAACCGTATGCGCGCTAAATGCCAACTGTCGTGTGAAACTTGGCGGAACCTGTGACAATATCACTAAACACGCCTGATCCGCCAAATAGGGCGTTACCGTGGAAATTAAGTCGTGTATTGTCGTTAAATCGCTATTGCCTTTATCATCTGTTGGCACATCACACGATATAAACACAACGTCACAGCTATGAATATCAGATAATTCATTGGTAAACGTTAATCGATCAGAATGTTCGGCAACCAATGCATCAAGTTGTGGCTCGCTCACAGGCAACTTATACGTTTTTAACTGAGCAATGAGTCTGTCACTTGCATCATAACCTACTACATTGAAACCTTTATCAGCAAATGCCGCGGCATGCACGAGACCTAAGTGCGTCATGCTAACACAACCAATAGTAACGGCGCTATTATCACTAATGCTCATACCGCCTCCTCAACAGGCTGTGTGTACTGATATTGAATGTTGCGTAATGTATCTTGAATCCATAGGTCGACTGAAAGATCTGTTTTAGCACTATTTATTATAAGCCCCTTAAAGTGCTCATATTCCAAAGCCCACGTTGGATCGTCCTGCGTCAAGATCTGTCTTTCTTCTGGTGGCCGACCACTAGGAAGAATACGCTCACGAACAGCAAAGTGACTCGGCCCCCATTTGCACAAAGACTCAATATGCGCAGAGCCTTTTTCTGCAAAGATATCGCATGTGAAATGATTACGCCAAGATAATAGGCTCACTTCAAACGTAAGCTTCGGAAAAGCACCCCGATCCATGACAATAGCATGGTCCGGTGCGTTATTTTCAAAGGTGTTCACTTGAATGGGCATAAAATCAGATGGCATTTTATTAAACCAAAACTGCGTCGTGTCTAATAGATGGGACCCTAAATCTGCAATAACACCCATTCCTTTATCACGCCAATCTGAATTACGCACAAGACGCGCCGTTCCATTCCCATAAAAAAGTCGGCACGCATAAATTTCACCCAACCTCTTTGACTCAATCAACTGTTTCATATGCACAAAATGTGGTTCAAAGCGGTGATTATAGGCTGTGTAACAAACCAGGTTTTTTTGCTGTGCTAACGTTTGAAGCAATAATATCTGTTCATTTTCTTCAGTCCACAGAGGCTTTTCAACGAGAACATGTTTACCATTTTCAAGTAAGTATTTAAGGACATCAAATTTCGGTGCATCCGGAAGGCAAACCAGTGCGGCATCGAAAGCAGTCAATGGAACATCCATAATATTTTTATACGTAGCATCCGCATTGACCGGGTCAACGGATGCAATGAAATCGCCCCCAGCAATTTGGCATCTTTTTTTGCCTTGAACACCCAGCCCAATAACAATTATTTTCATTTCAATAACACTCCCTATATAGGCATATTATCTGACAGTATATGTTTGATGGTCCTGATAAATTACAGCACTCACACTTCTTAGTGAACCCATTCGCGGGCGTCGGAACATTTCTCCAGCCGCGCTGTCAAATCGTTCATGAAGCGAACATCATCAAACTCCTCTTTACATTCTTGGTGATTGGATACACCCTCAAATCGGTACCGAAGCGAAGAAAAATATCGGTTTAGCGGTGCACGAAAGGCATCTGTATTTCCTGTAATCATCTGCTCTATCACATTTAGAAAATCCACCTCGGACTGATAGTCTTCACCATTAAAGGGAGGCACACACTCATCGATATGATCATCACTAAGCTCCATAAATCGAGCGTTGTCACAAAGCAATACCTGCTCATCATACGGCGCATCTGTTTTTATTAATTGACTTAACATGGCATCGTCCAATGGACGATAGTTGATTTTAATCGGCGTACGGATTTTTGCACAATCTATTAATATAGGCTGATAGTGGAAGGACCGCATAATATAACCCTGCGCCGTTTTAAACAGCAGCTGTGCACACGGCCTAAAATGAATTGTTTTCTTTGAAATGACACGGTACGTAGCTGATTTGTGCATACATTGAAGCTGTAACCGCACCATTTGCTCTACATCCAGCGACAACACAGGCCATCCGCTGCTTGTTTTCTTATATAAATGCGATAGCGGGCGCTTAGCAGCAGGATAACTCGTTCGAAATGCACTCCCAATCGCTACTGTTTTACCGTTAAATTTAGATAACAGATTCGCAAAAAAATAATTAGAAAGAATAAAATCTGGCATGAGAAATGAAACATATGCTTTTTTTTGTAACGCATATTCAAGCGTTGCCATCTGCAGCCTCCCCAGCAAAAAATATTTCAACCCTGCATTAGTTTGATTGAGTCTTTTAAAAATAGATATATTGGGATATTTGGACGCTTTGTCTAATGCGCTCAACAGGCTGACAGGAATAACCATTAAATTGACCGTTACATATTCCTGCAATTTGTCCACTAATCGAGACTCTAGCAATTTATTTTTTGCCTCTTGGTCTACGTGTATTATTAACTCTACATTAAGCGTCTCAGATAAGCTTGGCAGATTGCCATCACTAAATAAAGAGGGTATCAAACAGTCACTTACTTTGTCATAATACGCTTGACCCCAACAACAAAAATGTATAATCAGCTCACGTTTGGCCTTGGAATCTACATCCAACACAATAGAAGAGCTTTTTATCGTTGCAAAGTAATCGTATAGCGCAATAAAGTACTTAATAGAGCGCGGCATGTAGATGCGATACCTTTTATTGAGGCCGCGCGACACGTTTGTCACACCCACTTCTTGCGTTAATTTTGCAACCACTTCCGCCCCATTGAAGCCGAAAAAATTTTTAACTACCGATTTCCCAAAGCGTAATACTTTCATCATCTCTCAACACCAACCAAATCACATGCGCTCATAGGCATTATCAAATATTTAATCATTAGTAATCTTCCTAGACAGCACTAAGAACACAATAAAGATCTACTAATTTAAAAAAACATTGCGACTCGTATCGCCTATTTTCCCGGGCGATCTGTGCAAGTTCATCAAAACCATGATCACGAAGCAATATCTCTAATGGTGAAAATTCCTGTTTCGTTAACGCCTCCATCTCAGGTAATAAACGTTGCAAGGAGGACACAACATCGTCACCCACAACACGGTGGTTATTTTCTCCGCTATAGTAGTCTCTAAATGCCTTATTAGTAAATAAATTAGAAAGTCGTGGCAATTGACAATGCACGCTGCCCTGATAAAGTGCATGTAGTTTCTGTAAAAAAACCACATAACCTGGCATAGGCTCATCCGAACCAGGTTCTTTAGTGCTATCAATCATGCTCAACACCTTCAAACAATGGCCTAGCTTATTATAGGACAAGCTAAACAATGCTGTTTTATAGAGTTGCTCTACACTGGCATGTTGTCGAAGAAAGGACTCACTTTTGACATAAACCGCTTCAGCATGTATAGGCTGCTCCTCCCCCCTAAAACCGATTGGCGTTATCATGGGAGTACACCTGCCAAATGAAAACAACTCAAGCAGCTCAAACCCTAGGCTCTTCATTAAGGGATCGATATCAGAAAAAACTTTTTGACCTTTGTAGAGCTCAACAAATTCCGCTTCTAGCTGAATACCCAAACAAGAATCACGCATCAACTCTTTTGCGCCTACTATAATGTCATATTCAGCCCCCTGGGTATCAATTGAAAGGAAATCCAGCTCACCAACACCGCAATCCTTCAATGCATCCGCCAAAGAAAATAACGTTACCTCAATGGTTTCTTCCGTTTTACACGCATCACCAAACGCATAGTTTCCGTAGAGTGGGTCTTTAACATAGCAATAATCATTATACAACGGATTGAATGGATACAAAGAATTGGTGGTAGGATGGAAATTTAAATGAAAATTAGCGGTAGACGATGTCTTGCCGATACAATAAGGCAAGATACTTTCTTTACCAAACAAACTGTTTTTTGAACTTTCCATCTGGCTAACGCAATCAACATCCGCGTCATACAGAACCAGATGGAAGTCTTTTAATAGGTTGTTATTTTTTAAAGGGAACGGATACGTCCCACTTCGCCCGCCTATATGATGGTATGTAATCATAATATCACCTGTATTCTGATCCTAGTTAACGGGGCTAAAACAGCCCCTTATTTAAAACCTTAAGCGGTTACAGCATTTGCAACTGCATCCACAGCCTCAAAATGCTTATCCAAATAAAATTCACGCACTTTGCTAATGGTATAGTCAATTTCGTCTTGTGTTAGATAAGGGTGTGCTGGCAACGTAATAACGACCTTACCGTGCTTCTCTGCCATCGGGAAATCACCTTCCTTATAACCAAGATGCTTTGCCGCTGGCTGTAAATGCATTGGAATCGGATAATGAATTTTTACTTCGATGCCCGCATTCTTTAAATAGTTAAGCAATTGATCGCGGTATTTAGCACGTAACACATAGATATGAAAAACATGATAAACATCTTCTCTACGCACAGGGATATCAATAAACCCCGCTAAGTCCGCAAACGCTTTATCATAAGTAAACGCAACGGCACGACGCTTCTCAGTAATGCGCTCAAGGTCATTAATAAGGCGGTTCGCGATCACGGCTTGGAATGTATCCATGCGGCAATTAATGCCATATTCCACACACACATCCCGATTAATAAGACCATGATTCCTATAGAGACGCAATTTTTCGGCATAGTCATCGGACTGTGTCACAATAACACCCGCATCCGACCACACATTAAGATTTTTTAATGGGTGCATGCTAAACGCAGCCATCTGTCCCCAGCTTCCTACATACTTTCCTGCAACCTTGCCCATAATCGTTTGGCATGCATCTTCAACCACAAACAGATTGTGTTTATTCGCTATGTCCATAATGCGCGGCATATCCGCAATATTACCTGTGTAATGGACCGGAAGAATCGCTTTCGTCTTCTCTGTGATGGCCGCTTCTATTTTATCTGGATCGATGACATAACCATCTTCACTGTCAACGAAAACGGGTATAGCGCCAACTTGAACAATCGAACCCACTGACGCGATAAACGTATTAGCACAAGTAATGACTTCATCACCCGCACCAACACCCAATATTTTAAAAGACATCGCTATCGCATCAGTACCCGTACCTACGCCTATCGCATGTGGCGCATTATGTACTGCTGCAAAACTTGCTTCAAATTTATCAAGTTCCGCCCCCAGTGTGAAATCAGTTGTTTTTACAAATTCACGGATATCGTCCAAGTACGGCTCAATATTTTCAAATTGGCGTTCCAGATAGGAATAAGGTACTTTCATTTCAGTTACTCTCCTTCTTGAGGCATAAAAATCTTTAATTACATGAACAATATAATCCAACTGTTCTTGCGTTAATTCCGGATAAATCGGTAACGATAACACTTGATCGCTAATCTCATCAGCTCGCTTCAAGTCACAAAGTATGCCCAATGTTTTAAGCGCCACAGGCTGTCTGTACGGTGGCACTTGATAATGAATTTTTGTCTCAATTCCTTTATCAGCAAGGTGTTTCTGCAATGCCTCACGCTGCTTAGTTTTAACTATGAATGTGTGATAAACAGGAGCGTAATCATCACAAGCAAGCTTTGGCAGTATCAGCTCTGGGGTGTTTTCTAAATGCAAGTGGTAGAACTCAGCGATACGAATGCGTTTCTCGGTCCATTGCTCAAAATGGTTTAATTTTACATTAAGAATCGCTGCTTGAAGTGTATCTAATCGTGAGTTATTGCTCCAATAATGACACTCGCCCGTGCTTGAAAAACCATTATTCCGCAGCATACGCATCACGTCAGCCGCCTCGGTATTATTTGTTAGCACCACACCAGCATCGCCACACGCATTAAGCGTTTTAAACGGATGCAAACTAAAGCATCCAATATCGCCAAACGTGCCTACCAATTTACCCTTATAACGTGATGATACAGCTTGTGCACAATCTTCAATCACCTTTAGTTGATGCTTGGCAGCTAACTCTAGAATGACATCCATCTGACAAGGGCGCCCGGCCCAATGCACGGGCAAGATTGCTTTTGTAGCATCGCTAATTTTACCCTCAATCAAGGCAACATCCATATTGTCGTCCGCACCCACATCAACCAATACGGGTTTAGCACCCACCATCACAATACTGCTCAAGGTAGTCATAAAGGTATTTGCCGTTGTAATAACTTCATCACCTTCACCTATACCAAGCGCCTTTAAGGCTAAGATCAGGGCATCCGTCCCTGAATTTAAAGCAACAGCATACTGACAGTCATGGAATGTGCTGAAGCGTCTCTCGAATTCGCTCGTCGCCGCTCCTAAAATAAAATCTCCGCTCTTTAATACGGGCTCTATTCCATCCATTAATTCCTGTAGAATATTTTGATGCTGCTTATCAAAAGCAGAAAAAGGAATTTTCATTAACAATAAATCTCCGTTATACATTCGTAATCAATTGTGGAACGTGGCACAATTAAAGCGTTAAACGGTGCATACTTCCAACGGGACCGGTGCCAACACTGTCTTTTGTGCTGCATTAATAAAATCTTTATAATAATCTAATACCTCATCAACCGGACCATACTTAATGATTCTCCCATGGTCTAACAACATAGCTTTATTACACATATTTTTTATAAGGTCATTAGAGTGCGAAGCCATTACTAATATGCTTAGTTTTTTATAAAAACTCTTTAATCGCTCCTCCGATTTTTTCGCAAATATTGCATCACCCACACCGATTCCTTCGTCAAGTAATAAAATATCCGGCTCCAATAGCGTTGTAACAATCGCAAAACTTAGCCGAAGTAACATACCCGCAGAGTATGTACGCGCGGGTAAGTGTATAAAGTCACCAAGCTCAGTGAATTCTATTATTTCTTCTCTACGCTCGTTGATTGTTTTTTTTGAAAGCCCATGGTACATACCCATCGTATTAATATTTTCAAACCCGGTATTATCTATATCCAATCCCAATGAAATATTAAATAACGGCATGATTTTACCGGTAACTCGCACTGAGCCGCGGTGTGGTAGATACACACCAGCGAGTATATTAAGCAACGTGGTTTTCCCAGCGCCATTACCACCAATCAATCCCAGCCGATCCCCTTCTTTAAGTGAAAAATTAATATCTTCCAGCGCTTGAACAAATACCTTTTTCGAATTGCCCCGTGAGTGAATTTTCCCGCCCAGCATAGCGCCTAATGTGCCCCGAAAACTCCGACTGGGATCAAATACCGGAATTTCTACCGTTACATTTTCAACCTCAATACCCTTCATAACACTGCTCCACTCACTACAACCAAAAAGCTATATGTTTATAGTACCTTCCTAAGATATACATACTAAACATCCAGCCAAGAATAGAAAATACAATAACAAACTCCCAATTGAACAGCCCTGGTGACTGCCCTAACAACGGTGCGCGCATTATTGCCACATAATGAGCTAATGGATTTACCCCCATAATCAATTTTGCTTTAAAGCTTGCGCCTAATTGACTCGGCTTCCAAAAAATAGGCGTGACAAACATAGACACGGCAAGCAAACTGGTAACCACTTGCTGGATATCTCTAAAACGCGCCGCAAATACACCAAATAGTATACTCACCCAGCTCACCGTAAAACATAACGCCACTAATGCAGGGAAAATTAAAAGTGTATTTAGCGTAACGTGGACATGAAATATCAATGCCATGGCTATGAATACCACCGAATGATGCAAGAATACAATTAAACCCCTCAAAAAAGTGGCATAAGCGTAGACTGAATAGGGCATAGGCATTTGCTTAATGCTTCCCGCTGCAACCGTGAATGTACTACACGACTCAGTGATTGA